>JAZFSI010000209.1:0-19436 GCA_036446075.1 Fidelibacterota bacterium | reverse complement strand
ATGGAATTCCGATTCCCATAATTCATTGTATTTATCCAGGATATCATCTATCAAGGGTATCTGTCCCTGCTTGACCTGATTGTACAGAAATTCCAGGGTTTCGTGCACTCGTTTCCCCATAAATGCTTCAATTCCCTCTGCGTGTTTTTCTATTTTATCTAAATAACGAAATTGAAATTGGGCCTGACATTTATTAAAGGTTTCCAAACTGCTGTAAGAAAATCGTTCAATCATTTTCTTTTTATTTAAGTTTTAAATTCCAATTTTAAATTCTACGCTGGATTCAGTTTATCAGACATTTTTGAACAGATAAAATCACCAATTTCACAAGTTCCCATACTGCCTCCTAAATCCCTCGTTGTCCAGCCGGCCAATACGGATTCTTCAACAATATCTCTAATTACAGAATTCACTCCAGGGTACTTTAAAAACTGCATCATTTCTCCCAGGCATAAAAAAGCTCCCAGAGGATTAGCAGCATCCTTGCCCACGAAACGTTTACTGGCGGGGTGCAGGACATGGAATAAGGCTGTTTTACCTTTCTGGTTTTGATAGAAATCGTAGGCTACACCTAATCCACCTTCAATCGCCGCCCCCATTCTACTTAGAATTTGTCCAAAGGGCGGTAATGTTATGATTACATCAAGGTTTTCAGGATTATGAAGAAACTGAAAAATTAATTTATCCCATCTAAGAATTTGAATTTTAAAATTCTTTTCGGAAAATATTGTTAATGCTTTAATCCAGGGACTGTTGTCTTGAGAAAGTTCTTCAGGTAATGCCAGCAGTACACGCTTATTAGATTCATTAAGTTGAGCCGCAAAAGAGTAAAGTTCAGATATCTTTTTATGAAAATAAACGGTTGTGAATATTTCAAAATCTTCTAGATTTTCATTTTTTACAGGCAGCTGGCCTGGGATGGTTATATTAGAGAACTGACTTTGAATAATTAATACATCTAAAATATTATCTGTTGATATGGTTTGCAGGGAATGTAAGGGCTTTAATCGCTTCAAATGAAGATCAAGACCTAATGTGTCGCAGATACTTATTAAAACGGAGGATTCGGAATAATCCTTAAGGGGTGAATTATCAGATATTGGTCCTAGCCAAATTGCATCAGCATCTTTACAAATCTGTTTCAACTGAGAGGGAATCAATAATCCTGTCTGCCGAAAATGATCTTCATTAATATCAACAAAAATTAGTTTAAAATTTAAATCAGAAATGGATCCAATTGTTGTAATCAGTTTTTCAATTTCAGTAACAATTTCCGGGCCGATGCCATCACCCTTGATAAGAACAATTTTCACCAATTACGGCCCCGGAAAAAAGGATTCGTCAGACGATAATCGCCAAATCCATTTTCATCTACAAATTCATATATTTGATTAATTTTATAATAATGCCAGCGTTTGATATATATACGCCGGGAAGGATTACTGCTGACCTCAATATCATCCGGTGGACCAAAAAGAATATAAATCATGCCGAAATCTGTACGCCAGCCAGGCTGATGAGACTTAAAGTTATTATTGGAATAATTGACACGGTTAAAATATTCATCCATCAATTCATTCTTTAGTGTATTTGGAGTCGGATCTTTTTTATTCCAAAATTCTAAAAACAAAGTTTCCTGTTCTTCCTTATTTTTTGCAGATAATAGAACCTTCCTTTCATCATCCTTAAAAATATAACGCATTTGTTTTATGGCCATGGGAATATTTTGAATAGATGAGGTAAAACCGGGTTTATTTATAGAAAAATCCAGTGTTTTTATGTAATTCTTACCGTTCTGTAAAATTTTTACAGTAATCTTTTTTCTAAATCCTTTAAGCGTTATTTCTTTAGGTATAATTACCCTCTGCATAAAAATACCGGACTCAGAAGACATTTGAAAATCTTTGCCCCACATGACAGAATCCCGATTTCCGTCAACAGAAACATTTAGGACGAACGTCCCCGGAACTACCCTCCCGGATACAAAAACAGATGTTCGTAAAGTTGATTCTTGTAAGCGGTTGGTCAACAGGGGCAGCTCATCTTCTTTAAAACCCCAATAACCCGCAAGATAATCAATAAAAAAGGGTTTATTTAGAACAACTTTCTGATTATACCTGGTTATATCCAAATTTATTTCTTTTAATAATGATTTATTAATGTCTTTGTCAATAATTTCACTTACTATATTGTATTTTCCGGGTGGAATTAGAAATTCATGGAAGTGGATAATTTTATATTTTTTAGAAATTGTAGTTAAATAATCCTCTGCGCTTACCTCCTTTATCCAGGATCTGCTGGACAGCTGATCCCCATCAGCATTTTTTAACGAAATAAATGTTTCGAAATTTGAGTAATATTTTTCTTTTTCTTTTAAAAACTGCAATGCATCATAGGGTACAGATACATAAGTCAGCAAACGTACTGAATCAGATCCAATTTTTGCCATAGGGTAAACAGACAATGTAATTTTTTGAGTTCTTCTGTCCTCTTTTTTCCCAGACCTGCGGCCCCTTTGGGGATCAGCATTTAAACTCTGAATTAGAAGTATTATGACTAAAAAAATAAATTTTTCTTTCATTATCTATCCTTTTTCCAATCAATCGATATAAGACCTTCGGTGGTTCCCAGCCATAATTTACTATTACTAAAGTACAAGTTGTTCACAACACCTATAAAGGGGAAACTGTATTGTATGGTTTTATCATTTTTCCGGTTAAAAATTGTTATTATTTTTCCCTCGGTAATGATAATATATTGATCGATTACTGTAAAGGATCTTATATCTGCATTACCCCAAATGTTCGAATCTACTGCTTTAGACCAGTTTTTGGATTTTATATTAAATGCTAAAATTCCAAATTTGTTTCCGGCATAGATAATCCCCTTTTTTAATTCCAGATCTGTAAAACCAGAGTATTTGGGCATAAATAAATCATCCAGGACATAGTTTCCGAACTTTCTGTAACTATATAATTTATTTAATTCAAGATCATAAATAAATAAACCCGTACCGGCTGCTATCCATAATTGGCCATCATTAAATATTAGATCGTAAATAAAATTTTCCTCAAAAATAATTTCCAGTTCGCTCTTTTTAATCCTTTTGGTTTTTGGATCCAAAAGCCAAAGCCCATTGCTGGTTCCCAGCCATATTAAACCAGAAGTTCCAGCGATACAATTTATGCGGGCGGAGGGAAGGCCTCTATCAATTCCTAAAGTTCTCCAATAATCTTCATTGTGATATACAAGCAATTTACCATCACCGCCAAACCAGATGTTCTTTTCCTGTTCAAGAATAGAAAAAAGCGGAACTGGATCCATATTAATTATTTCATCAAATTCATAACGGTCATTGATTTTTCTACCTAGGTCAAAATATGTTACACCGCTTTCAGTACCCATATTTCTTCCCGCCAGCCAAAATGATTCGTGACCGCTGATGGCTTGAATGTCATTGCCGGCCAATCCAAAGGTAAGAGGAGTTAATGATTTCATCGTATTATCACCATAAAATATTGTTCCGTCAGAAGTCCCGATCCATAAATCGCCGAAATTATCTATAAAATGCGTGATTAAACGGATTTCTTTCCCTGCCGGTGTTATGAATATATCAAGTGTTTGCAGCCATCCCCCCCAAATTGTGAATTCAGGGATTAAATCTAAGATTCCGGAATGCAAATCATAAGTGCCGGAACTCCAGGTTATTTCATTTTCATCAGGAACGGGCAATTTGGATAATAGATAACCTGTGGTACGGTCACATTTAAGGTATAAAGTGGATGTTCTAAGCCATAAATATCCCTCTGAATTCCCAATTTTAATAATCTCGGCAAAAGGCCCAAGGCCCAGACTTTCCTTCGAAATTAGATGCCAGTCACCACGTTTATCAAAACTAAATTCCAATCCTCGGTCAGATGCTGCCCAGAGGAAACCGAAGGCACTGTGAACGGCCTTTATGGAATTACCGGACAACCCTTGAGCCCTGGTAATTGGTTCTGAAAATTCCTGGGTAAATAAATGTAACCGCAGTATCCCGCTGTTCGCAGTACCGGCATATAAATAAGTATTATCCGACGTAAATGAGTTTATGGCGCTGGCCGCTCTATATTGAACCCATTCAAATGGCTCAAAACGATTATCAGGCTGGGCTTCAAGGCTGGAAGCCATTAGTAAAAATAATATAGCGGGACAGATTTTTCTCTTATAATAAAAATTTACTTGATTAAAATCAGTAGAACAACTCACGAGATTATTTTAGAGCTTAAATAAACTAAAACGGGTCGTATATCAAGCACCTGCACAATCAGCTAACATTTCCATGGATACTGGTACAACACCAACTTCTTCACATACACGGCCGGCAGCATAATTTGCTAAAAATGCAGATTCTTCAATATTAGCTCCGCATATATCGGCCAGAGTGAAAGTTGCAATAACAGTATCGCCTGCCCCGGAAACATCATGAACATGGCGAGCTTTGGTGGGGAAATGGTGATTTCCATCTTTACCGAAAAGAGATAATCCATCTTCCCCTCTTGTAACCAGTACCAGATCTGCCCCAAGATTCTGCCTTAATTCCTGTCCTTTTTTTTCAAAATTACCGCTCCGGGAAAAAGCAGATTGAAATTCATTCAAATTCGGCTTAAACAGGCGAACATTTTTAAAATCCAGAAAATTCTTCTTTTTAGGATCGACATAAACGGGAATATTAAAATTACGGGTTAAAGTAAGTATATCCAGGATAGATTCTTTAAACAGCACTCCCTTATTATAATCTTCTAAAATTACAGCATGGCAGGATTTAAGAGTATTTTCCAGTATGGATAAAAGTCCGGTCTGTAATTCGGGCAATAAATTACTTTTTTTCTCTCTGTCAGCACGGACTATTTGCTGCCCCTGAGCAATAATTCGGGATTTGACAATTGTTGGAATTCCAGAATTAACTAATGTTCCTTCGCAATCAATTCCTTTATTTTTTAACAGGTCAATAAGTATTCGGCCCTCCTGGTCATCCCCAATTCTTCCAAATAGATTGACCTTAGCGCCCAAGTTTACAAGGTTAAGAGCTACATTTGCGGCACCGCCGGGATTATAATCAATCCTGTCAATATTTACAATTGGAACGGGAGCCTCGGGTGAAATTCGGGCGGCTTTACCCCAAATGTAAGTATCCAGCATCAAATCACCAATTACAGCGATATTTTTATTTTTAAATTTATCTGTTATTTCTAAATATCTTTGTTTGTGTATCAAATCAATTCCTTAATTATTCTTTATCATGTACGGGTAAAATCAAAGCCAAAATTATATACAGTAATATTGCCGCTCCCGCGCTCATAATTGTTCCAAAAATCCAAATAAATCTCAAAATCACAGGATCAAGATTTAAGGTTTCTCCCATTCCGGCACATACTCCAGCTAACTTTTTATGGGTATGCGATAAATGTAAACCTAATACAGATGCTCTATTTTCCTGTGATGCAGATACTATTTTCCGCCTTCTAAAAAAATAAAACCCCAGGAGGATTAAGGATATCGAAAAAAGGAAATTAAAACCAGAAGACCAGAATCTATGCCAGATCAGACTCATTATATCACCATGCTGAAAAATTAATACAACACAAACTATTATTAAAAGAATAGACCAGAATGATTTATGAGCGGGAGTATCCATTGTGTTTTCCACGGCAGGCGCCCGATTGGCAGGAATAATTAATAAAGCAATCAGATAAGCAACAATACCGGAACCGCCGAAAAGAGTGAATATTATCCAGATAATTCTAATTAGAGCCGGATCGAGATTATAAAATTCGGCAATACCGCCGCAGATACCGCCCAGGATGCGATCTTTATCTGATCTATATAAACGTTTCATATGTTTCTTTTTATGCGGACTGCCGCCGCAGTTAAATGTATCTCCATTTAAGTAATAGGAACGTAATTTAAATTTAGTGCAATGTAATAATTATCCGCACAAAATGCCGCCGGAATTTTATTGATAATAGAGGAAATATTTTTTAAACAGCCAATATATTTTTTATTATAATCAATCACATTCCAGTTAAAGAACAAGACCTGGTTGTATTAATTCAAAATTATCCACTATTTCCATGTTTTATGATTTTTTTATCAGCGATTTTTCCTGAATCTGCTCTTTGATTTAAACCGCCGATCATTCATATCATTGCGAATGGATCCTGATCTTATTTTTGATATATGTCCATTATTTAGATATATTAACACAGAAGCAAAACGCTTTAAGTATAAATCCGAATGAGATGCTAAAATAATCGTCGTACCTAAATTTTTATTCATTCTTTTAATTCTGGAACGAAAATCACTTTCTAATTCAGGGTCAAATAATATTCCATAATCATCAAGTAACAAAACTCGCGGATCGCTCTCCACCGCCACAACCATATTCAGCCAGGCCAATTCACCCGGGGATAAACTGTTTATGGAACGTTCCAGTAAATGATTCCAGGGAGCACTGTTAAAATTCCGGGAAATTATTTCCTTGGGTTTACCTTTACTGTCATGCACATTTATATGCTTAACTTTCTGTCCTTTGGGTAGACTTTCTACGCTCGCCAGCAGAATTTCAGGTATTGGTTTGATTTTTCCCCGCCAGGAAGTTGCAAATTCTTGGGAATCATATAATATAGTTCCGGAATCAGGTTTAACCAGCCCTGCCATAATTTTTAATAAAGACGATTTACCGGAACCGATAGGTCCGATTATACCATAAATAGTACCCCTATGAAACTGCAGGCTCCCGATGCTCAGGGCAGTATTAATTCCATAAGATTTTTTGAGATTATTAATCTCATAAATAAGCGTATTGCGATGATCCATCATTCATTCCTTTTTTATTCAGGTGAAGATGAATCGAAAGTTTAATTAATCTATTCTGCAGTTTCCAAAAAACGTTCCGAATCAATAGCGGCTGCACATCCTGAACCAGCGGCCGTAACAGCTTGACGATAAATATGATCTTGAACATCACCACAGGCAAATATACCTGGAAGGCTCGTGTTTGTGGCAGGAGCTTTGGTCATTAAATAGCCCTTTTTGTCCATATCCAGGATATTCTTGAATAAATCCGTGTTGGGCTGATGACCAATTGCCATAAAAACACCATGGCAGGATTCATTACGTTTTATCCCGGTTTTAGTGTCTTTTAAAATGACCCCGGAAACGCCCTTTTCTCGAGACCCGGAAATTTCAACTAAAATCGAATTCCAGGCCACTTTGATTTTGGGATGTTCTAAAGCTCGTTTCTGCATTATTTTGGAGGCTCTCAATTCATCACGTCGATGAATAATTATTACCTCGGAAGCGAATTTTGTAAGATAAATTGCTTCTTCAATAGCAGAGTCTCCGCCTCCGATTACAAGTACTTTTTTATCTTTATAAAAAAATCCATCGCAGGTCGCGCAGGCAGAAACACCGTAGCCCATTAACTCTTTTTCGTTCTTCAGTCCCAGCATTTTTGCTGAGGCTCCTGTTGCTATAATCACTGCTTCGGCTAAATATTCCTCAGTATCTACCCAAACTTTATATGGAGATTGAGAAAAATCCACCTTGGTAACTTGTTTAAAATGGCATTTTGCTCCAAACCTTTGAGCCTGACCGCGAAAAAGATCCATGAGATCAGGGCCCATAATTCCCTCAGGAAAACCAGGATAATTTTCAACATCCGTCGTGATAGTTAATTGTCCTCCCGGCTGGAGTCCTTCAAAAACAAGTGGTTTTAGATTTGCCCGCGCTGCGTAAATAGCCGCAGTTAATCCTGCGGGTCCAGATCCAATAATAATAACCTTTCGATTCATGTTTTAATTCAATTTAAATTTATACAATTGTATCCAGTAACTCTGTGATTCTTATTTTGGGTACGGAACCAACAATTTGATTGGCTACTTCCCCTTTATTTATTATTAATAATGCAGGTATGCTTCTAATACCATATTTTATTGCTACCTGCTGATTGTGGTCTACATTCACTTTGCCAACTTTAATCTTTTCTCCGTATTCATTGGCGATTTCTGTTATAATTGGTTCGATTGCTCTACAGGGTCCGCACCATTCTGCCCAAAAGTCTACCAATACAGGTTTACCTGCTTTCAGAACTTCCTGTTCAAAATTTCCATCATTAAATTCATTTATGTTTTCAGCCATGTTTACTCCTTAAAGCACTCGAAATATAAATTCAAATTTAGGAGAATTTATATTGTGGTAAAAAGCTTTATTGATAAATCAAAAATATTTTCTGAGCAATATTGTAATATTCTAATTTGATTTGAATTTTTCAGGTGACAAATGATGTGTGACGAGAAATCAATGGTCAAGGCTTTTAGGTGACCATTTTTTCTCAATCTATTTCTCCTTCCCGTCTGATCTTTGATTTCTGCCAACCGATTTCTTCACTCTGATTTCTTTCCTTTGAGCTTTTAAAAGGTATAAATCTGCTTTTTGGCGGTTATCATCCTGGTTTAGAGATACAATTCGCAATGCCTCAATTAAAGGTATTTTCTCGTTATCGTAATTACTGTAAAAAGCATCCAGTGTTTTGGCGATTATTCCAACTTTGTAACCAACTTTTTTAGATCTATGTTCTTCGAGAATCTCATAAAACCTTTCGATATAATAAGGTTCAATCCAATTTATATCCTGATTATATTGTTTTTTCACTTCTTGTTTATGATGCATTTTTATCTTACCAATCGCAGAATAAGCACCGTTTATAAAAGCTCTTTTCTCCTTCATTTCAAGACTTTTCCAGTAACCAGCCGGTGTATTCGGCTGGGCAGCTGTAAAAGCTGTCAGAAAAATTAATGCGGAAAGTGTTTTATTAAGCATATTTGAATCACTTATTAATTTTTTGTCTAAATTGATTAACAATTGGATATCTGCGGCCCATGCCAAATGCTTTGGAAGTAACCCTCAATCCCGGAGGTGCCTGACGGCGCTTGAATTCATTGATCCGGATGCGTTGGACCAAATCTTCCACAAGCTCTTTTTGAGCGCCTCCCTCAATTAATTCCTGAGCAGATATATTATCCTCGATTAATGCAGATACGAGCGGGCTGACAACCTCATAATTAAAAGGATCAATCTGGTTCTCCTTTAATTCAGCTGAGGGTGGTTTTGATATTGAATTTTCCGGTATTCTGGACTTGCCTGAGTTTTCATTTACCCAATTAGCCAAAACATATACATCTTTCTTGGAAAGATCGGATATAACAGCCAACCCTCCGTTCATATCTCCATAAAGGGTACAATAACCCAATGCTGTTTCCGTTTTATTGCCGGTGGATAATACCATCCAGTTAAATTTATTTGCAAAAGCCATTAACAGGATTCCTCTAATTCTAGCCTGTATATTTTCTTCGGCCGAACTTGGAATAGTATTTTTAAAAAATGAATATAAATCTTTTTCAAAGGATTTAACGGTATTTTCAATTTGTATAACCGAAAAATCCAGTCCCAGATTATGGGCCAGGGCCAATGCATCTCTTTTACTGTGCCCGGATGAATATTTTGACGGCATGGAAATTCCATGCACGTTTTCTGCTCCCAGTGCGTCAACTGCGATACAGGCTGCCAGACTGGAATCAATCCCGCCGCTCAAACCTAAAACAGCTTCTTTATGACCTGTTTTAGAAAAATAATCTTTTACTCCCAGGCAGAGGGCCTGGTATAATTTTTCTGGTCGGGATTTCAATTTGATATCAACTTTTTTTCCATTTTCAGGATCAACAATAATTAAGTCTTCCTTAAATCCTTTCCCCTGGCCGATTAACTGGCCGGAATTATTGAAGGCCAGAGACTGACCGTCAAAAATCAATTCGTCCTGAGCCCCGACCAGATTACAATAAATAAAGGGAATTTTTAACTTATTTACTTTTCTTTCAATTAAGCCGCAGCGGTCAAGCAGTCTCCCGTCGTGGTAAGGAGAGGCGGAAATATTGACTATCAAGTCAACCTCTGCCTGCTCTAATAATTCGGTTACCTTATTCCCGTAATCATCATCCCAGAGATCTTCACAAATTTCTATCCCTATCTTAATTTTTTTAGCGGATATCTCTATTTCAGCAACACCAGGTAAAGACCCCGCTTCAAAATAACGGCTCTCATCAAATACGTCATAAGTGGGTAATAACATTTTATCGTAGGTATAGATGACCCTGCCCTGAGTGCACAATGCAGCAGAATTAAATAAATTACCATTTTTTTGATTTACGAATCCCAGCAAAATAGGCTGCCTTGATTTATGAGCAATTTCCTCTAAAATAGCAATATTATTTTCCACAAACCCGCCTTGATGCAGTAAATCCTGCGGCGGGTAACCCGTAATCGCTAATTCCGGAAATACGACTAATTCAGCGCCAAGGTCAAGAGCCTGTTTGTAATAATCCAGGATTTTATCCCGATTTTTTTCCAAAGCTCCCACTGTAGTATTGATTTGACTTAAAGCAATTTTCATCGTCGTTTAATTTCCACCCTGGACTACCGCCTTAGCAGCAGGATTAAGATCCCTCTGAATAGAAAAATTTCTAAAACGTTGATTTTTAGGTGAATTCTTAATATTTAATATCAAAAGCAGAGAATTCATTTTTAAACTGACGCCATTCTATATTTATTTTTGTTACTTTTGACAGAAAAGGACCGTGCTTTAGCTTATCGGTTAAAGTATTTATTTTATCTTTTTCGCCTTCCGCCTCAAGTAGAACAGTACCGTCCGGTTGATTCTGGGCAAAACCTCTTAATCCCAAATCCCGGGCAGACTTAACGGCAAACCATCTATAGCCTACCTTTTGTACTTTTCCTTCGATAACCAAATGAACTTTTGAATTTTCCGTTTCCATTTATCCGCCCATAATTGAATAATCAGTTTTATAACTCAAAATAAACTAAGGAGTCAATCTGGTGATTGTTCGCGGAAACGGAATAGTTTCGCGTATATGCTCTATTCCGGTTATCCAGGCAATAACTCGTTCAAGTCCCAATCCAAATCCGGAATGATACACAGAACCGTATTTTCGCAAATCCAGATACCATTTAAATGGCTCTAGAGGTAATCCATGGCTTTTAATGCGCTCCACCAATATATCATGATTATCCTCCCTTTGCCCGCCTCCGATTATTTCGCCATATCCTTCCGGTGCAATCATATCAACACCGAGTGCAAGATTATTGTTTTCCGGATCTCTTTTCATATAAAAGGCCTTGGTTTCAGCGGGCCAGTGATGAATCAAAACAGGACGATCAAATTCCTGGGAAATTGCAGTTTCATCGGGAGCACCCAAATCATTTCCATATTTGAAGTCAACGCCCTTCTTTTGTAAGATTTCTACAGCTTCTCCATATGTGATGCGTGGAAAGGGAACGATTATATTCTCTAATTTACTAATATCCCGCTCCAGTATATCCAATTCAGTTTTACAATTTTCCAGGCAGAATAACACAATATAGGCCACAAATTTTTCAGCCCATTCCATATTCTCATTTAAATCACAAAATGCAATTTCCGGCTCAACCATCCAGAATTCAGTTAAATGGCGGCGTGTTTTTGATTTCTCTGCCCGGAAGGTTGGTCCAAACACATAAATTTTCCCACAGGCCATGGCGCTTGCTTCTCCATAAAGCTGTCCGCTTTGGGTCAGGTAAGCAGATTTGTCAAAATACTCCAGTTCAAATAAATTGCTGGTACCTTCTGCCGCATTACCGGTTAAAATAGGTGCATCAACCTGTAAAAACCCATTGTTGTGAAAAAAATCATGGATTGCTTTAATTAGATTATGTCTGATGCGGAGAATTGCATTCTGTTTTTTCGACCGCAGCCATAAATGTCTGTTGTCCATTAGAAAAGAAGTACCGTGATCTTTGGATGAAATGGGATATTCTGCGGAAATTTGGTGTACTTTGATAGCAGAAACTCCCAATTCGAAACCCCCTTTAGAGCGTGCTTCACTTTTGACAGTTCCGGTGACTGATATGGAAGATTCCTGGGTCAGAGTAGTTTCTAGCGAAAATACAGCATCAGGAACTTCGCTTTTAACCACTACACACTGCACCAGACCTGTTCCATCCCGGAGAATCAGAAACCAGATTTTCCCAATGGATCTAAGATTATAAACCCAGCCGTTGAGAGTTACTTCTTTTCCTTCAAATTTTTCTAAATCTTTTATTGTAATATTTTTCATTTGGTACTTTCAAATAATTATTAAACTGGGCAAAATTACCAAGAAGTCATAATTTCATTCAATACATCTTCCGCAATTTTAATTATTGCCGTCTGGGTAGCAAATTCACGGGGATCTCCAAACTCGTCATTGTCCTCACCATCGATCAGACCGTCTGCATCATTATCAATGCCGTCGCTGCTTATATCCCCGCTCAGCCCATATGCTCCCCACCCGGAAAACTGTTTATTTAATAATACTTTCTCATTTGTTACGTCATACCATTCCAGAGTCATTGTAATTGTAAGCCTGTACTCTGTCACGGCTTCTTCGGCTGTAAAGGTATAGGGTGCATCAATAACCTTTATTATAGTTCCTTTTAATATGGATGTAGACTGATCTTCTGAGGTAACTCTTAATATATTTTCATCAGTGAATTTATTTATTAAATTTTCCGTAACAAATTCACTCATTCCAAATTCCGCAGTTTGATTTTCTACCATTGGTATATAAATATTATTAATATGGGATGGTATACTTCCAGCCATGGAATAATATCCACAGGCAGAACAGAATCCTGAAAGAATTATGAGCAAATAATTTTTTTTAAATTTATGATTCATAATTGCCTTTAAAGTTTATTCAAAACTGCTTGGGAGAATGTATTCAATGAATTTCCGGATTCAGGATTTGATTTTCTTTTCCAAACCATAATCGTTTATCTTTCGATAAAGAGTTCGCTCACTCATATCCAGTGATTTAGCAGTAGCACGCCGATTATTATTAAAATATCTCAAAGTGCGTTCAATGGCTTCTTTTTCGAGTTCATTAATTGTTAAATCACCCAAAGCTTCAGAACGAATAAAATACTCCGATTCTTCATCTATTTTCATTCCAGCCGGAAAGTTCTTCTCGTTTTGAGTGAGCAGCGGATATTCTGAATCAACCGCATTTACTGCACCTTTCGAAGCTACTTGTTTTAAAAATTCTACGTCCTGGCGTAATAACAGCAATTGCCTTAATATCAATTCTCTTTCAGCCGATTCAGGTGAATGCGTTAAAGGTACGGGCAAGTGAGGATTAGGCCGGATAACATTTTTCTCCGATCCCAAATGTTTTTGTACCATGGCAGCAGTAATTCTTTCACCCCTTTCTAATACGAGAATGCTCTCTACAAAGTTTTTAACTTCGCGAACATTGCCCGGCCATGAAAAATGTTTCATTTCCTTTATTGCTTCAGGGACAAAACCCCGGTATACAATATCATTTAAGCGCGTAAATTCCAGGGCAAATCTTTCAACAAGCAGAACTAAATCTTCAATTCTTTCTCTCATGGAGGGAAGTTGAATTGTTACAGTTTTAAGCCTATAATACAGATCCTTGCGAAAATTACCTTTGTTAACCTGTTCTTCAAGATTTTTGTTTGAAGCAGCGATAATACGCACATCTGTTTTTTTAAGCTTCGAATCACCTACCGGCATAAATTCTCCGCTTTCCAGAACCCTTAATAGTTTAACCTGAGTTTCCAAGGGAGTTTCACCTATTTCATCTAAAAAGATAGTTCCTTTATCAGCACTTTCAAAATACCCCTTCCGATCTTCCCTGGCATCAGTATAAGCGCCTTTTTTATGACCAAATAATTCACTCTCAATCAATCCGGAAGGAATTGCCCCGCAATTTACAGTGATCATGGAATAATTTGAGCGGCGGCTATGCTTATGGATTGCTTTAGCCACTACTTCTTTTCCCGTTCCGGATTCGCCGCCGATCAAAACTGAAATATCAACAGGAGCTACCTGCGCAATCATTTCTATTACTCTGTAAATAGCCTGGGACCGGCCAATTATACCTGATTTTTTCTGTAAACGATCTAAATCAATCATAATTCTTCTCCCCTTCTGACTTCTGATTTCTGCCTGCCCCGCTGGGAGCGTAGTGACATGGCAGAGATCTCTGATTTCTTTTTCCCTAACTCGTCACTCGTAACATGTAACTGAAAAATTCTGTGAATTTTTCCCTCCCATTCTCTCGGATTAAAAAACATTTTGAAGTTCCCGCTCCAATTTTCCAATTTCATCCCGCAATTTAGCCGCCCGCTCAAAATTCAAATTTTCAGCAGCTTCAAGCATCTCCTCGCGCATCATATCTACTGCTAATTGTCTATCCATTAAACTAAAATCTTCTATCCGCTTTCTTTTACCGGATTCTATTGCTTCTATTTCAGCGGTGTCAGCTACCGCTGTAGATTCTTTAATTTCATCCACTGATTTATAGATTGTTGTTGGAGTTATATTATTTTTTAGATTAAAAGAATTCTGGATTATTCGGCGCCGTTTTGTCTCTTCAATCAAGTAATCCATGGCATCGGTTATTTTATCTCCGTAAAGTATGACCTTTCCTTTTACATGCCGGGCTGCGCGGCCGGATACCTGCATCAATGAACTTCGAGATCTTAAAAATCCCTGTTTATCAGCATCCAATACTGCCACCAGGGATACTTCCGGGAGATCAAGTCCCTCCCTCAATAAATTAATTCCAACCAGAACATCAAATTCTCCCAATCTCAGATCACGGAGAATTTTAATCCTGTCAAAACTGGAAATATCGCTATGAAGGTAGCGTACTTTTAAATTAACACCTCTTAAATATTCACTTAAATCTTCGGCCATTCTTTTGGTCAGGGTAGTTACTAAAGTTCGTTCATTTTTGGCAACCCGCTGGCGAATTACACCTATTAAATTATCTATCTGTCCGGTGGTTTTTCGAACCTCGACTTCCGGATCCAAAAGCCCGGTTGGGCGAATGACCTGATCTATAAACACACCCTGAGTTAACGTCAGTTCTCTTACAGCAGGGGTGGCCGATACGTACAAAACCTGTTTTTGCATTTTTTTGAATTCTTCAATTTTCAGGGGTCTGTTATCAAGTGCGCTGGGTAAACGAAATCCATATTCCACCAGCACTTCTTTTCGGGCACGATCTCCATTATACATAGCCTGAATTTGCGGCAATGTTACATGCGATTCATCCAATACTGTTAAAAAATCATCCGGGAAAAAATCTATTAATGTAAATGGTCTTTCTCCGATTTTTCTACCGGAAAAATAGCGAGAATAATTTTCGATGCCTGAACAATAACCTACTTCCATCATCATTTCCATGTCGAAATTCACCCTTTGTTCAAGCCGCTGGGCTTCAACAAGTTTATCAAATGACCGCAATTCTTCCAAACGAGTAATTAAATCTCTGCGTATTTCTGCCAGAACCCGATTGATTGTTTCCTGATCAGTAACAAAATGTTTTCCCGGATAAATAAAGGCCTCATTCTGATCTTTGATAATTTCTCCCGTCAGAGGATAAAATCGAGTGATCCTTTCAATTTCATTTCCGAACATTTCAATTCTAAAACCTATATCCCCGTAGGCCAGAAAAATTTCTATGACGTCCCCCCGGACTCGGAAAGAACTGCGCTCAAAAACCATATCGTTTCTGCGATAATGGATATTGATCAGTCCTTTTAATAATGTTTTCCGATTAATTACCTGGCCTTTTTCCAACCGAATTACCTTGCTGCGGTATTCCTCCGGGGATCCAATTCCATATATGCAGGATACGGAACTGATTACAATCACATCTCGTCTTTCCATTAAACTGGTTGTGGCCCGCAGGCGTAATATGTCAATTTCCTCATTAACTGACATATCTTTTTCAATAAATGTATCCGTTACGGGGAGATAGGCCTCCGGTTGATAATAGTCGTAGTAAGAAATAAAAAATTCTACCGCATTATCAGGGAAAAGCTGTCTGAATTCACCATAAAGTTGAGCTGCCAATGTTTTATTATGAGAAATAATCAAAGTCGGCCTCTGTACCTTCTGGATTACCGAAGCAACGGTAAAAGTTTTACCGGATCCCGTTATTCCCATGAGTATTTGATGTTTTTCCTGGCGTTCCAATCCTTCCACAAGCGCTTGTATGGCCTGAGGCTGATCACCCCGCGGTTTATAATTAGATTTTAACTTAAACTCTGACATATCGGCAAAGTTACGAAGGTAATATAATAGATTGCAATGGCAGAGAAGGGAAAAATTCATAGAATTTTTCTCATCACCTCTCACGAGAAAAAAAATTTAAATTTTCTTTCATCACGTAAAAAATTCAACGAATTTTTTATCGTCACCCGTTACCCGTCACAGGAAAAATTCTAATAAGAATTTTTCCTAGTCACATGTCACTTTTCCCTCTGACTTCTGCCAACTGACTTCTGACTTCTTTTCCCCCAAATTCCCGCCTATCGATGGGCCGGCTCTAACTCATCTCTGGTCAAAAGATCTTTATTAAATAATTTATGGGCAATTGTATTTTTTATAATTCTTAAATCACTCAAACAGTAAATGGAGGCGGGTAAAACCAGGAGTGTAATTAAGGTGCCAAATATTAAACCTGCTGCTACAGACAGGGCCATTGGAACCAGCCATTGCCCCTGCTGGGATTTCTGCAGTATTAAAGGAGCTAATCCGATAGATGTGGTTATTGTAGTTAATATTATTGGTCTAAACCTGGTTAATCCTGCTGTAAATACTGCTTCTGCCACTCCAATTCTGGCCTTTATAAATTTATTATAGCGATCAATAAGCACCACGGAATCATTGATAATAATCCCGGCCAGAGCCACTATTCCTAAAAAGGAAAGAATTGATACTGGAATTCCTTTTAAATAATGCCCCATTACAGCACCGATTACACCCAGCGGTATAAGGGTCATTATCAAAAATGTCTGCATGTAGGATTTTAATAAAAATAACAGGATCGTAAAGATTATTATGGCTGCAAAACTCATAGAATATTTAATTGACCCGATCATTTTTTGAGTGTATTCAGACTGGCCGCTCATACTTTTAGAAACGCCATCTACCTGGGATAGAACACGGGGTATTATTTCATCATTTAATTCCTGGAGTACAACCTGTAAATTATTTCTGGTGAAATCCATATTGGCGAAAACGCGTACGGAGCGGAATCTATTCTCATGCCGAATCCGCCTTAAGCCGCGCTCTATTTTATAATCGGCAATTTCCTTAAAAGCTACAAAACTGCCTTTAGGCGTTCTTATTTTCAAATTTTCAATCTGGCTGATGGAAACCCTGTTTTCCTGGTTAAAACGGACCCAGATTCTAAGTTCATCCCGCCCGCGCTGCATGCGCATAACTTCCTGACCGTAAAAGCCCTGTCTCAATTGACTTGTAACTTCGCGCAGGGTGAATCCCAATGCTTTGGCGCGGGGCTTAAGAGTAACGATAAATTCGTTATTGCCCAGCGGTGTATCATCCTGAATATCCTTGACCCCGTCGATTTTACTGAGCTCATCTTTTAAGAGATTTTTTACTTTTAAAAGCTGTCCGTAGTCCGGGCTTAAAAATTTCACGGAAATCGGCCTTCCTCCAAAACTCGCCGTCCGAATATTTACGCTTTCTGCTCCCGGAACTGTACCGATATAATCACTTAATTCAGTCAGAAAATCGTTAACGGACCAGAGGCGCTCTGTAGCAGAAATCAGATCGAGAAATATATTGATATTACCTGATCTGCCCCAGGACGTATAATTTTCGATTGGGTTAACACCATCTTCCTGCTCTTTCACCCGGCCGAAAGCAAGCGCTTTGTCTATTACTTCGTCTCTTACTGAACTGGCCGATTCTGCCGAAGCGCCTGCCGGCATATTGATTGTAATTCTGGCGAATGGAAATTCCATTTCCGGAAAAAATTGTGCTCTAACATGGGCTCCCATGAAAAGTCCGGAAATAATTAATATTGAAGAAATTGTACCGGCCAGGACGGCCCAACGGTAATTAAGGCAAAGTTTAAGAAATCTGCTGTAAACTCTATCAAGCAAATATTTTTGAAATTTATCAATGGTTTTCCGAAAACTATAAAAAACTGATTCCGTATTTATTTTTTTCTGGGCTGCGTCTAAAGCCTTGGAATGATTAATATGGGCAGGCAGTATAAATAAAGCTTCCAGTAAAGAAAATGCCAGACTGCTGATCACAATTGCCCCAATCTGCCAGACATGGTCTCCCAAGGCTCCGTAAAAATAAAAATATGGTGAAAAAGCTACCATGGTGGTCACGACAGAAATAGATACGGGTTTAATTACATCCATAGTGCCGTCAACCACAGCCTGAAGTTTTCGTTTTCCCTTTTCGGCCTGAGAATATATACTTTCCCCAATTATAATTCCGTCATCAACCAATATTCCAACAACCAGAATCATGCCGAACAAGGACATTTCATTTATGCTTATTCCAACCAGCCAAAGAATAAAAAACATGCCCAGAAATGATATGGGGATAGCCAAGGCTACCCAGAAGGCCAGGCGCATATTCAAAAATATACCAAGCAGAAATATTATTAATGCTAATCCCAAAAGTCCATTCTGCATTAATAGCTGTAATCTTTCCTCCAAATCATCAGTTTCCTTGATGAATGTTTCAAATGTTATTAAGCCTGCATATTTTTGATTGTACTTTTCAGCAATTTTTTCGGTGATTTCCACAATTTCAACAACGTCTTCATTGTTGTTGTACATAACATTAAAGGAAACGGATCTTTTGCCATTGAATTCGGAATAAAACCTGTTTTCAGGCCATTGTTCCTTGATGGTGCATATATCCGACAGTTTAATCTTTCTACCGTCAATTTCAGATACGATTTCAATATTTTCAAAATCTTTTGCAAAATATTTTTTACCGTAAGACCTGATTAAAATTTCCTCCTGCCGTGTTAAAACGGATCCGGATGATATGTTTAAATTGGCATTCCTTACCGCCTGGGCAATTTCATTGATGGTTAATTTATACCGTTCCAAATTTAATGGAGAAATTTCTATGGAAATTTCCCTGTTCGGCATTCCCCACATTCTGGTATTGGAAATTTTACCCGTTTTCATTAAATCATCACGAAATTCATCAATAATTTTTTTCGTAGTAAATAAATCTTCCGGACCATAGATACTGAGCATGATGGCGCGATTCCAGGAAGTTTCCTGGTATATTACCGGTTTTTCCGCTCCGACAGGGTATGTCCCGATTGAATTCACCGCATTTTTTATTACCTGGATAGCTTTGTTCATATCATAGTCTGAATCAATTTCGACTGTTACAGAACCATAATTATCCGTTGCTGAAGACCATATATCACCCAACCCTTCCAAACCCTTCAATGCTTCCTCAATTTTTACAATAATTC
>JAZFSI010000208.1:0-3634 GCA_036446075.1 Fidelibacterota bacterium | reverse complement strand
CCGTTTTTCCGCTGCACACTTCGCTATAAGTGGGATCTGGTTTATTTCCGCCGGAATATCCTGAAACAACGTTTTCCACCCCTTCAATTTTATCATAAACAGCTTCTATACACCAAAAACATCCACCCCCTAAAGTGGCAATTTCGTTCTTCTTCGCATTCATGGTTATTTTCGTTTCTTCTCCCTGCAGTTTCAAACCGGTTAAAATCAGAAGTATAGTTACAAGAATAAGGACTTTTTTAAGTTTCATATTAAGCTGAAATGAACATACGATTTAAACTACTGTCGTATCAAGTATGCATTAGCGCAACCAAGTCTTGTTCTTTTTGCTCGTAACTTCGTTGAATATTTAAACCATAGCGTCGGTTATGCTAAAAATATTCGCCTTGTTAACAAACAAAAATTACGGCAACTTATTCCACACATCACACTTGAAACGACAATGTAATAAAGAAACCAAAAAAAAGTTCCTGAAAGGTTTCTCCAAATTATATTATAAACTTAATATAATTTTATAAAAATCAGATTTATTCAGCTTGTCGGGGAATAATATTACTGCAGTTCCTTTAAATCCCTATGCAGATCAGTCAGCATAACCTTGGCGTCCCCAAATACCATGAGGGTATTATCAAATCCAAACAGTTCATTCTGAATCCCTGCAAAGCCTGGATTCATGGTTCTTTTATTTACGAGAACTGTTCGTGATTTGTCCACATCCAGAATGGGCATGCCGTAAATCGGGCTGGATTTATCAAAACGAGCGGCCGGATTTACAACATCATTGGCCCCTAAGACAATTGCCACGTCGCAATCTTCAAATTCTGGGTTAATCTGATCTAAATCTTTCAATTGATCGTAGGGCACATTTGCTTCGGCTAATAATACATTCATATGCCCAGGCATGCGTCCCGCCACAGGATGGATCGCATACAATACTGTTTTCCCCATACTTTGTAGAAAATCTGCCACTTCCCGTACGGCATGCTGTGCCTGGGCCACAGCCAGCCCGTAACCGGGAACTATGATTATTTTGTCGGCAGCATCTAATATCATGGCCGCCTCCTCCGTAGAAGAACTCTTTACGTTCAAAGTTTTGGCTTCTCCAGGGGCCGCAGACTGAACCAGACCCACAGCACCGAAAATTACATTTGCCAGGGACCTGTTCATGCCTTTACACATTATTTTAGTGAGGATTAATCCGGAAGCACCTACTAAAGCACCGGAAATGATCAGACCATTATTGAGCAGCACAAAACCGGTAGCCGCAGCGGCCACACCGGAATATGAGTTTAAGAGGGAAATCACAACGGGCATATCAGCCCCGCCGATAGGAATAGTAAGTGTAATACCAATGATCGCAGCCAGCAGGGCTAAACTGTAAAAATTTGTAAACGTTTCCTGTCCCTGGGTTACTAAAACAAAAACAAATATTACAATCCCCACTGCAAGCAGGCCATTTAAAACCTGCTGGCCTTTGAAAACTATTGGTTGACCGCTGATGAAGCCCTGCAATTTTCCAAAAGCTATAAAGCTGCCGGTAAAAGTTAATGTACCCACCAGGACGGAGAGAGTGATTGCAAAGATTAAAAAGGTCGTTAGGTGGGGAGTTCCGGCAGTGGAGAAAAATTCAGCGGCGGCCACGAGAGCAGAAGCTCCACCGCCCAGACCATTAAAGATGGCCACCATTTGAGGCATTTGGGTCATTTCCACTTTGATGGCGACAAAGGCACCGATTACAGTGCCCAAAATTATACCAACGGCGATAGTTTTAAAGTCCAGACTTCCATAGGAGACTAAAGTAGCAACAATTGCCAATAGCATACCTAAAGCAGAAATCCCGTTCCCGCTTCTGGCTGTTTTAGGTGAACTGAGGCGTTTAATCCCGAAAATAAACAGGACGGCGGCCAACACGTAAGCGATGTTTGTGTACTCCATGGCAGCCCCTATTTACGCTTAAACATTTTCAGCATACGGTCGGTAACCAAAAACCCGCCGACAACATTGACCGTGGCGAATATAACGGCTAAAAGCCCCAGCCATGACCCCAGTGTGCCGCCAACCTTTGTGGCAATGATGGCGCCCACTATGGCAATACCGGAGATGGCATTGGAGCCGGACATGAGCGGTGTATGCAGAGTGGGGGGTACTTTAGTAATAATTTCTATGCCTACAAACAGGGCCAGAATGAAAACTGTTAAAATATTGATAATATCCATCGGTAATTCCTTACTGATTATTAATTAATTCTTTGGTTTGTTCGTGAGTGACTTTACCCTCAAAAGTGAAAAGGGCTCCGGAAATAATTTCGTCTTCCAGGTTTAAATTTATTTTTCCTTCAGGATAAAGATAGTTAATAAAAGTAATTATGTTTTTTGCATATACTTGGGAGGCATGCTTGGGCATGGTCGCCGGCAGATTTAAACTGCCGTCTATGATTACGCCATTTTCTGCAATTACCCGGCCGCGCTGCGTTAATTCGCAATTGCCGCCATTTTCCGCCGCTAAATCCATAATTACGGAACCGGATTTCATGCCTGCAGCCATATCTTTTGTGATCAGGATGGGGGCCGGACGTCCGGGAATGAGGGCGGTAGTTATAACCATGTCGGATTTGGAAATATGTTTTTTAATTAAGTCCTGCTGGCGCTGTTTATAATCTGCTGTGGTTTCTTTAGCGTATCCTCCGGCTCCTATACCCTCGTCACTTTCGGATTCAACTTCTATAAACTTTGCCCCCAGGCTTTCTACCTGTTCTTTTACTATCGGTCGTACATCGAAAACCTCCACCTGGGCTCCCAGTCTTTTGGCCGTTGCTATGGCCTGCAGGCCGGCCACTCCGGCTCCGAGGATTAATACTTTGGCCGGAGGTATGGTACCTGCTGCCGTCATTAATAAAGGCATATATACGGGGAGGTGGGCGGATCCAATCAGGACAGCCTTATATCCTGCTATATTGCTTTGTGAACTTAAAGCATCCATGCTTTGTGCCAGTGTTATTCTTGGAATTAAATTTAATGAAAAAGCGGTTATCTTTTTTTCAGTTAATTTTTCAACAAGACCCAAATTTGAAGTAGTCTGAATTTGAGAAACATAGGTACAGGCATCCGGCATTAATTGAATTTCATCTAAACTTGCGGGAGCAACTTTCAAAATCAGATCAGCATTTTTAAATAAAGAGGAGACGCTGCTGCTTAAATTTGCTCCGGCAGCCGTATAATTTTCATCACTGAAAAATGCAGATTCACCGGCGCCGGTCTGAACCCGGACGGTCATCCCCAGTTTTACCAGATCTTTAACGGTAGCGGGTATGGCAGCAACCAGGGTTTCACCGGGGTTAGATTCTTTGGGAATTGCTACAATCATGGTGTATCCTTTTAAAATGATTCAAATAGAGCCGGCAAATTTAAATAGATTTAATCATATTCAATAATAAATTAGGTCATATTTTCTGTTGAAAGCAGAAAAAGAAGTCCCTGATACAGTCGCTTAGCTGCTTCGCTGCGACGCTCCTTACAGGGCAGGCAGAAATCAGAGGAAAGTTACGAGTTACGTGTGACGAGTGACGAGTGAAAACAGAAGAAGGCAGAAATCAGAGGGGAAAAATCTTTTATTATTCCATTCCTTTAATTATTCA
>JAZFSI010000207.1:0-3479 GCA_036446075.1 Fidelibacterota bacterium | reverse complement strand
CCTACTCTATGATGCACAGAAGATGTGGACGAAATCAGATATGCTTTATGAGGAGTTGATAAAAAGTGATAGTACTGATGCCCAGGCTCTGAATAATTATGCTTATAGTCTGGCAGAAAGAAAATATAATCTGCAGTATGCTCTTGAAATGTCCAAAAAAGCGCTTAAAATTGATTCGGAAAATTCTGCATACTTAGATACTATCGGCTGGATATATTTAAAATTAAGTGAAAATAATCTGGCTCGGGAATTTATTACCAGATCCATTGAAATTGATAAAACAAACGCAGTAGTTTTGGAACATTTGGGAGATGTACTGACTCAAATTAAAAACTTTGAAGAAGCCCGGCTTATTTATAAACAGGCCCTGGAATTGGACCAGTCCAATGAAAGTTTGAAGAAAAAGGTTTATTCTGAATAAAATATTTTCAGGTTTAATCTTCTCTCTGATTATGTCATGTTCATCTCTGGGAGACATTCAAAGTATGGAAACTTTAGGGGACATTCCTTCAAATTACGAAGATGTGGAAATCAATGCCGAATATTGCCGGGGTCAGGGTTATGTAATATCAAGCGGTGAATTAAGCGGCCGCCTTAATTTTTCGTTTACTTCTGAATCAGATACTGCCTTTGTTCAATTCAAGGATTTATTAGGCCGAAAAACACTATTCCTGATTCTTTCCGGTGATAATATAGAAGCCTGGGACATCCTGCACAATCAACGCTATGATAATTCCTCTGCCATAATCAGCCTTCCATTTTTGGAAATGACCACTTCCCGGGATTTAAGAAATATTTTATGGGGTAAAATTCCATTTGTTTTTATAACGGATGCGTCCCGGGAAAATTCTACATTAAACGGGCAAATTCAATTTTATTCACAGCTTTCCGAAATAGGACCGCTGGTTTCCAAAGTAACATTCCTCCTGGATGATAGGACAAAAATAGAAATGTTAATTACAAAAAGAGAATTTAATTCCCAATATCCCCACCTGATCAAATCAATCCCTGAATCCATACCATCCGCAAAATTGGACAGATTATGAAAATAAATATATCCGTAGTAATTCCCATCTATAATGAAATTGGATCTTTACCGGATTTGTGTCAGCAGCTGAACACGGTCCTGACCACTCTAAAACCTTTTGAAATAATATTTATTGATGATGGTTCCACGGATGGTTCAGGTGATTATTTGCATGGTTTAGCTACTGAAGATGAAAATGTTATATTAATACAATTTCAGCGAAACTACGGAAAGGCTGCCGCCCTGGCGGAAGGTTTCCGGCAGGCACAGGGAGAATATATTGTTACTATTGACGGCGATCTTCAGGATGATCCGGCAGAAATTCCAAACCTGTTGAAAAAAATTGAAGCAGGTTATGATCTTGTTTCAGGATGGAAGAAAGATAGAAAAGATCCGATTGGAAAAAAAATTCCATCCAGATTTTTTAATTTTATCACCAGGGTATTTACGGGAGTGAAAATTCATGATTTTAACTGCGGACTTAAAATTTATCGGAAATCTGTTATTAAAACATTAGACTTGTATGGAGGACGTCACCGGTATATTCCCGCACTGGCAGGCCAGAAAAATTTTAAAATAACCGAAATTGCTGTCAATCACAGACCTCGGCTCCATGGAGAATCCAAATATGGCGGGGCGCGGCTTTTCCATGGTTTTTTTGACCTTTTATCCGTCCTTTTCCTGGGACGTTATAATCAAAGTCCGCTGTATTTATTTGGACAGATAGGATTTTTCACAACCATCACTGGATTAATAATTGAATTATATGTAATGTATTTAAAATATAGTCTGGGAGAACCCTTTCAGAAACACGTGGCTTTATTGTTGTTTGGAATATTAATCATAGTAGTTGGGATCCAGTTTTTTTCTATTGGCCTGATCGGGGAAATGATAGCTCAGGCCAATCAAGGGAAAGAAACCAGGATTAAATCTCTGGTTAAAAAAACACTCTGATTTCAGGATGAAAATATCATTGGTGGGACCCTTTCCTCCCTTTCGCGGGGGAATAGCAAATTTTAACAGCAGCCTTGCAGATAATCTTTCTAAAAGGCACACCGTAAAAAAAGTTTCTTTTACAACTCAATATCCAAAATTCTTATTTCCGGGAAAAAGCCAATTTCAGTCTCCGGAAAGTTCGAATAATAATAACAGAATCTTAAGTTCAATAAATCCTTTAACTTGGAAAAAATCAGTAAAACAGATTTTAGCCACAGAACCTGATGTTGTTATTTTCAGCTATTGGATGCCTTTTTTTGCACCCTCATTTGCAGCGCTGGCCCGGAGGATCAAAAGCAAAAGCGGGGCAAAAATTTTGGCACTTTGCAATAACATAATTCCGCATGAAAAAAGATTTCTGGATAATACTTTAACGAAACATTTTTTTAAAAATGTGGATTATTTTATGGTCATGTCCAAAACAGTGGAAGCTGATCTGCGTGCCCTTGTTTCTGATCCGGTTTATATTATTTCTCCCCATCCCCTTTACAACAGATTCGGTTCTGCGCTGAGGAAAGAGGATGCCCGCCTGCAATTAAACATAGAAGAAAAAAATATTATTCTATTTTTTGGATTAATCCGGGCCTATAAAGGATTGGATATATTAATAAAATCCACAGCTTCCTTAAAATCTCAATTAAAAGATTTTAAAGTTATCGTTGTCGGTGAATGTTATGAAGATGAAGATAAATATATAGAAATGGTAAAATCATTGGCAGTGCAGGATGTTCTTGATTTACGTTTTGGATATGCTGATGATAGTGCAGTGTCAAAATATTTTTCGGCGGCGGACCTCATAGTTTTACCTTATAAGTCTGCTACTCAAAGCGGAGTAGTGCCCATTGCCTTCAATTTTAATACTCCCGTGGTTGTTACCAATGTGGGCGGTTTACCTGAAATTGTTCCCCATGGGAAAGCAGGATATGTTGTAACACCTGATCCGGAAGCTGTTGCCGGAGCAGTAATCAAATATTTTAAAGAAAATAAATATTCTGAATTCAGTACTTTTATTGAAACATATAAAGAACGTTTCTCCTGGCAGACTTTTGTAGAAAATCTGGAAAGCCTGATTCCGAAATGAGACAACCTGTTGTAACTATAATTGTACTGAATTGGAATGGAAAAGATTTAATTTTGGAATGTCTTAAATCTTTGGATGAAATTTATTTTAAGGCTCATATCCTGGTGGTGGATAACGGATCCACGGATGGATCTATTACAGCTATTAAATCAAGATTTCCGCAGGTGGAAATTTTAAAACTGGAAAATAATCTGGGATATGCAGGAGGGAATAATGCCGGATTCAGGCATATTATAAAGCAGGCAAAATCCGAGTTTATAATTTTTCTAAATAATGATACCACAGTTGACCCGGATTTTGTGAGACCTTTGATAGAGCAATTTTCCGATCCTCAAGTTGGACAAACCGTACCAAAGATATTTTATATGGATGATC
>JAZFSI010000206.1:0-2162 GCA_036446075.1 Fidelibacterota bacterium | reverse complement strand
TTTAAACTCGAAAAGAATTACCGTTCTACAGGATATATTTTATCTTCTGCCTCTGCTGTGGTCCGGAACAATATTGACCGGGCCGAAAAAGAATTGACGCCTGTAAATGGATATGGAGAAAAATTAGGCCTGATTGAAACGGACGACGAAATGGAAGAAGCGGATGCGGTAATCCAGGCTCTGGAAAAAGAAATCAAACTTCATAAGCGCAGTTTCAGTCATTTTGCGGTTCTATACCGTACAAATGCCCAATCCCGTGCTCTTGAGGACAGTTTCAGGCGCACAGGGATTCCCTATACCATTGTGGGCGGAATTCGCTTTTATGACCGAAAAGAAGTCAAAGATATATTGGCCTATTTGAAACTTCTGGTGAATTTGAAGGATACTATATCCCTGCGCCGGGTAATTAATTTCCCTCCCCGCGGAATTGGTATGAAAACTGTTGATAAATGCCTTAAACAATCCCTGGATACAAACCAGGATCTTCTGGAAGTTCTAGCCCGGCCGGAAGATATGGATATACATGGCAAACAGGCCGAATCACTCAAAAATTTCTATGAATCAATTAAAAAATACAATGAATTGCTGGATAAATTAGGCGCCGGTGAATTAATTGGATCTTTAATTGAAGAAACCGGTATTCTTAAATATTATAAAAAAAATATTACTCCTGAAAACCGGGAAACATTTGAAAATGTAAAAGAATTCATGAACAGCGTGGATGAATTCATGGCCCGTAATTCAGAGGGATCCCTGATCGATTTTCTGGAAGAAGTATCACTTTTGACGGATATTGACAGCTGGAATGACCAAAAAAATTCTGTGACACTAATGACTATCCATAGTTCCAAGGGTTTGGAATTCCCGGTAGTTTTTATGACGGGACTTGAAGACGGCCTGTTTCCAATTTACCAAAACATGGAAAGCAGGGAAAAATTAGAGGAAGAACGGCGGCTTTTTTATGTTGGCCTCACCCGGGCCATGAGAAAAGTATATTTAATGTATGCCAATCATCGCCGGCGCATGGGTGCCGATGATTTATATGGAATTGTTTCCCGTTTTGTACGGGAAGTACCGGAAGAAAATTTAGAAAAGATATCTTTTAAATCTGCTCTAACCAGAAAAGTTGTTAAAGCGGGCCGTGGTAAATCTCATATGATCGTTAAAAGAACCGTAACTATTTTCGACGATTTTAAAATCGGAGATCAAGTAAAGCATACTATTTTTGGAGTTGGAGAAATTAAAGCGCTCAGCGGGCAGGGAGAAAACCAGAGAGTGGGAGTGGTATTTAAAGACGGTATTAGAAAGAAACTGATTGTTAAATTTGCAAATTTGAAAAAAATATAAGATTTTCCCGTTTCCAATCCATATAATTTTAGTTTTCTAATATAGTTTTAGATACCTAAATCTTAAACGTTATTGATTCCAACTTTCCTCATCCCTAAATCATAACTTTTCTCCTCTGATTTCTGCCTGTCCAGCTGGGAGTGAAGCAGCGTAGCAGCGCAGCTGCGCAGCAGCGAAGCGACTGTATCAGGGATTTCTGGTTTCTTTCAGTGTCATTTTTTGAATTATTTCGTTAGAGAATATTTAATCAGATAAGCAGAATTTCTTCTTTTCTAAGTAGTAATTTTATTCATAACTTCCTTGAGACTCATTCTCAATAATAGAGGGGGATTCATGCTGAATAAAGATAAATTAAAAACTGCCTTAAAAAAAGAAAGCCTGCGCTTTACAGCCCAGAGGCAGCTGGTTTTCGATGAAGTTTGCCGCAATGTTGAGCACCGGGATGCAGATGATATTTTTCTTTCCTTACGTAAACGGAACAAACCTGTATCGCGGGCGACTGTTTATCGCACCATTGAAGTTCTGGTAAAAAATAAGCTTTTAAAAAAACTGGATGTTGGTGACGGCCGGGCCCGGTATGAAAGAGTCGATGCAGCCGAACACCATGACCATATTATTTGTGTTGAATGCGGGAAAATAGAAGAATTTATTGATCGGGAAATTGAAGAATTTCAAGAAAAAATTGTTCGAGACAGAGGTGATAAAATGGTTCGCCATATACTGCAGCTGTTTGTAGTCTGCAAAGAATGCGGTGCAAATTGAGCCTGGGTGATTTAAAACCAGGGGAAACTGGAATAATTGCCGGTTTTTCAGGT
>JAZFSI010000205.1:0-4822 GCA_036446075.1 Fidelibacterota bacterium | reverse complement strand
GAAGGCTTTGCTCTGGCTCAAGGTAGGCGGCAGGCTTATCCTATCATTTTTACAAGGCATGGAGAAATTCTTCATAATCAGTCTTATCATAATATTCTCAGATCCGGAGATTTAGTTTTAATGGATGCAGGTGCAGAATCACACCATGGTTACGCCAGCGATATAACGCGCACTTTTCCTGTGGATGGGAAATTCAGCCTAAAGCAGCGGGAAATATATGAAATTGTTTTAGACATGCAGGCGAAAGCTATAACTCTTTGCAGTCCGGGCATTCCATTTGTAGATATACATTTAGCAGCCTCAAGAATTGCTGTTTCCGGTCTCAAGAAATTGGGGCTTATGCGGGGAGACGTGGACGATGCCGTGGCCCAGGGAGCCCATGCCTTATTTTTTCCTCATGGCCTGGGACATATGCTGGGACTGGACGTCCATGACATGGAAAGTTTCGGGGAAGATTATATCGGTTATAATGATAGTTTCAAGCGTAACCGGCAATTTGGTTTAAATAATCTGAGGCTGGCCAAACCCTTGGAAGCAGGGAATGTAATCACGGTTGAGCCTGGATTGTATTTTATTCCTCCCTTAATTAAAATCTGGAAACGGAAACATAAGCTGGCTGAATTCATTAATTACAGCAAGCTCGACAAATATTTAGATTTTGGGGGAATCAGAATTGAAGATAATATCATAATCTTAAAAAGGGGCTGCCGCGTCTTGGGAAAACCAATTCCAAAAACAATAAAAGCTGTTGAGGAAGCAAGTTAAACCAGACAGTTTCCCTTTAGAATAGGAATATAATGAATCAAAATTTAATTATACTTGCAGCGGGCATATCCTCCCGTATGAAGAAATCCGGGGCAGCTGCAGATCTGGATCAAACTCTTGTTCAAGCAGCTAATTTAAAACCCAAGGCCCTGATTCCCCTCGGTTCCGCAGGTCGTCCTTTTATGGATTACCTACTGTTTAATGCCGCCGCCGCCGGTTATAAAAATGTAGTGATTATTATTAATGAACGGGACAATTTTACTGAATCATATTACAAGGATCATGATAGCGTGAGACTTGAAATATCCTTTGCGGTGCAGTCAATTCCCCCGGGCCGCAGTAAACCATTGGGCACAGCTGATGCCCTACTTAAGGGATTGTATTCAAAAAAAGAATGGAGCGGTCAAAAATTTACTGTGTGCAATAGCGATAACCTGTATTCCGTGGAAGTTTTTAAAAAACTGCGCCAGGATACTCATTTATGCGCTCTGATTGATTATGACCGGGATGGTTTGGGCGTTGAACCGGAAAGGGTAAAAGCATTTTCGGTGATCCATAAGGATAAGCAGGGATTTTTACAGGAAATTGTAGAAAAGCCGGATTTAAGCCAAGTGGAAAAAGCCCGCAGCCAGGGAGGCAGAGTTGGGGTAAGCATGAATATTTTCAGTATGGATTACGATAGTATACTGCCGGCCCTGGTTAATTGTCCTCTCCACCCGATCCGCAGGGAGAAGGAATTACCAACAGCAATAAAAATGATGATTGAGGAAAACCCGCGCGCCATGTTTACCATTCCGGTGAGTGAAACAGTACCGGATTTAACCAGCAAGTCCGATATCGTTAAAGTGCAGGCTTTTCTAGAGCATCTGAAAATCAAAAATTGAAGATTAAACTTATCTTTAACGGCACCGGTCCTGGAACTTAAATCCGATAAAGTCCTGGTAATGGATGGCGCCATGGGTACCGAATTAATTCGCCGTGGTCTAAAATTGCCTTTGCCACTCTGGTCCGCCGAGGCCAACCTGACCCAAGGGGATCTGGTGCTGGAAATCCATCGAGATTACATCAGCAGGGGAGCCGACATAATAACCACAAATACTTTTCGCACTACTTCCTGGTCATATCGTAAAGCCGGGTTTACTATCCGTCGGGCCCGGGAAAGAGCTCGGGAAAGTCTAAAAAGGGCCGTGGATATTGCTTTTGAAGCCGCTGGAGAAAAAATTGTGGCCGGTTCCGTCACCAGTCTTGAAGATTGTTATAAACCCGGACTTTTTCCCGGAAAATCAGCCGCTGAAGATAGTTACGGCGAAACAACAGAATGGTTTCAATCCGCCGGCATTGAATTAATATTGTTTGAAACTATGGGCAATCAGGAAGAAGTAACTGCTGCTTTAGAAGCCACCTCTGTTTTAGATTTAACTTGCTGGCTGAGCCTGCTTATAAAAGATGAAAAGCATATTTTATCCGGTTTTCCTTTAACCGAAATAATAAACTCATTGAATAAAGAAAATCTGGATATGCTTTTGTTTAACTGCAGCACAATTGAGATAACTACCCTGGCCATCCCGGTTTTAATTAATTTTTGGGAAAAACCCTGGGGCGTTTACCCGAATCTGGGAAAGACTGAGGTCGTTGGAGACGGGAGTTCAATTGATGTAATTGATAAAATTACTTTCAGGAAGGCTGCGCTTGAATTTTTAAAATATAAACCTGCTGTGTTGGGTGCCTGCTGCGGTTCATCCCCGTTTCATGTGGGACTGCTGCGCAAGCTCGTGGATAAACATGAGTTCGAAGTAAAAAATCCAGGCTGAAATTATTGTATGACAATTCTACCGCTTTTTCACGGGTTTTCCTGAACTATCACCGACTAAATGGCAACCTTTAGTCATAATGGTAATTATTTAGTATTGGTATGATTATTGCGCCTGCACTATTCTTAATGAAAAAAATGAAAACTGAAAAAAAACTTAATCCTGTCGAATTATATCTGCTAGAACATGAAAAGAAGATATTGGATGGCAGTGCCATGAAAATGCTTTATCTGGAGGATGATAAAATATTAAAACAAATTTTGCAGGAAGTCCTTCGAGATAAATCAGCTGCCAGGGCATGATAAAGAATATTTTGATATTCTCCAAGTTCCAGTAAAATTACATAAAATTATGTCTACTTTTTCATCTCTGAAATTTAGGGGAAGTTTAAATCCTCAGAATTTAAATATAAACAAGTGCCTGCTGGAAGATCAGTTTATGGATTTTTCTCATCCCCTGGTTTATGCAGCTGCCCGCGCATTAACCAAAGGATATTCAGATCCCTGGGATAAAATTTCCGGCATTTTCAACTTTGTCCGGGATAAAATAACTTACAATTTTGCACCAAACCTGGCCGGCCCGGAAGATTTTAAAGCTTCCAGGATCATAAAAGCCAGGCAGGGTTTCTGTCACCAGAAAGCAATTTTATCATCTGCTTTATTAAGAGCCGTTGAAATACCGTCTGCCCTCTATTTTCAAGATATAATCGACTATCCTCTTCTAAAATCCAGGTATAAAGAATACATTCCTTCCGGAATATTATATTATCATGGATTAGCTGCGGTTTTTGCAGATGGAGCTTGGCATCGTTTGGACGGAACATTGGATTCGGGTCTCTGCCGACGGCGGGGATATCGCCTTAGTATCATAAAGCATGGTCGGGAAACTTTGCTGCCGGATACAACAGAAACAGGTAATAAACATTTTAAAATCCTCAAAGAACATGGTTATCTTGAATTTTATGATCCTGCATTTAGCGCCTATATTTTTAAAAATAAAGAAGCCTGGAAGAAATGGCGTAGATTTGTGCACAAGGAACATTTGAGCATGTAAATTTTCTATGATGGGTGACGGGTGACGAGTAAAATAAATATTTCTACAAACTATCAAATTGGCATTTACATTTTTCCTCTGACTTCTGCCAACTGATTTCTGGCTTCTTTTTCCTCCCACTCTAACTTTCCCTTCTTTCCTCTGAAATCTGACTTCTGATATCTGACTTCTTTCTCTACTCGTAACTTGTCACTTGTCACACGTCACTGAAAAATTTCTATGAAATTTTTCATCTTATATGTCCTAAATTGACCACCCGGTCAAACGGGTTTCCAGATGAATACCATACACTTCGATCAGCTGCCGGCTGTTAAACAAAAACGCATAATAGATGCCTCTATTAAGGAATTTTCAGGAAATGGTTATGGTTCTGCATCCTTAAATAAAGTAGTTAAGGCGGCTGGTATATCAAAAGGCAGCCTGTTTAATTATTTTAACAATAAATCCAGCCTGTTCCTATTCGTGTATGATATTGCCTTAAAAAATGTAAAGCAGTATTTACGGACCGTCAGGGACGAAACTGAAGCACAGCCCTTTTTTATTCGATTGGAAAAAATAATGCACGCGGGTGTTGATTTCATCAGCATCCATCCGCGATTGGCCCGGATTTATTTTCGGATACTCTATACTTCCGATTCTCCACACAGCCAGGAAATATTAGTTGAATTGAGAAAATTATCCGGTGATTACCTGGTTGAAATTGTTCAGGAAGGAATTTTGAATGGAGACTTGAATCCAAACCTGAAAATAGAAAGAGCTGTATTTATCATTGACAGTGTTTTAAACCGGTTTTTGCACGAATGCCATCAATCGTCCGGAGAAATGGACGTGCAGGCCTGGATTAACGATTTAAAAGATATATTCGCCCGGGGGATGAAAAAATGAATCCGGATATCAAAAACTATCCTCCTGTATCAGAAATGAGCGAGAATCAACGTATCAGGATTGTAAAAAATATTTTTTCCACTGTGACCGGGAAATATGATTTATTAAACCGTTTCCTGTCTTTAAGACGGGATGTAACCTGGCGAAAACGCACTGTTGAGGAAATGAAATTTTTTAATACTTTACGGTTCCTGGACGTTGCCGCCGGAACCGGAGACCTGGCACTGGATTGTGCGCGATTATATGCGGGGATAAAAATTACAGGCGTTGATTTTGTGCCCGAAATGGTAGCAGAAGCCCAGAAAAAA
>JAZFSI010000204.1:0-2340 GCA_036446075.1 Fidelibacterota bacterium | reverse complement strand
AATATCCGCTAATTACAGAAATATGAATTTTTCCAATACCAGCGTTGATATTTACGGTATTTCAGTCGGAAAAAATATTAATGATTGGTATCTGCGAAATCGGTCTTCCATAATTCCTGATACAAATCCAGGTTAAATCCTGCATCAGTTTTGTTAAAACGTTCTATTTTAAATAGATTAATTATTAGTGTATTTCTCGATAAATCTCTTTTTACAGAGAAATTTACCGTACTGGAATTTGGGCGTGAAGTAGGGAAAGTTAAAAAGTCGTAATAAATTGAATATTCCCAATCTGTAGCTCCAGGAATACGGTCCAAAATAACTTTATATTTATCAATTTTCTGCTGATTGAAGCCTCTTTTTTCAGCTTTTGCCAAATTTTCTCTGGCCAATCCAAATTTTCTTTCAGCAATATTTATTTTTACCAGACTAATGTATGGTTCCGCCTGATCCGGATTCAGAAAAATACATTGATTATAAGCTTCATGAGCGGCTGCAAAATTATTCGACCAAAAGTACACATCTCCCAGGGCGGACCAGGCATCTCCATAATCAGGGTAAATATTTACCACATTTTTAATATCCTTTTCGGCCAGATCATAAAATTTACTCCAGGCATAGGTTCGGCCCCGACCCAATAGGCCATCTGCATCATTAGGATACTTTTCCAATAAGTTAGTGTAAGCGCTAATAGTTGCTTCTAATTGACCTGAAAAAGACAACTCCCTGGCAAGGTTATAGAGGGCATCGTAAGATTCAGGGTTTTCAGATAATAATTTTTCATAATATTCCAGATTTTTTTGGTTCGGATTCTGAGCATAAACTATCTGGAGGATAATTAGACTGAGGGAAACCATATAAATGAATAATCTCACAACTAAGGGACTTTTATTAATAATTAATATGGTGTCAATTCACCACTAATCTTTCAATGCTTCTTTTTCATCTTTGAATAAATCAAAAATTACGGAAAACCCGGAAATATCAAATATTTCCTGGACAGTTTCGTTTAAACCAAAGATTTTTAAAATACCGCCATCCTTTTTCAACTCTTTTAAAGTTGCCAATAATACCCTTAGACCAGAGCTGCTGATATAATCTACGTCAGACAGATTTACAATAATCTTTTTTTCCCCTTCACCAATTTTTTTACTTATTTCAACCTCTACTTCCGGAGCGGTGGTCGTATCGAGATGACCTTTCAAATCAAATATGATAAAACCGGTCTGCTCCCTTTGTTTTATTTCCATTTTTTCACCTACTTATTTTCACTGCTATTGAATTTCACCACTTTAATAATTGTAATCTTATTGGCGCCCTTTGAGCGTTTATATTTTACTTCATCCATTATACTTTTGACCAGATGAATGCCCAGCCCTCCAATTTCCCGTTCTTCCACAGTTTGGGTTGTACTCGGTTCTTCAAGGTTAAGGAGATTGAATTCTTTCCCCTCATCATCAATATTAATTATCAGTCTATTGCCTGATAATTCGCCATTGAAATTGATATCATGTGTATTTTTATCCTCAAAGCCGTAGGAAATAATATTATTTGATAAATCATCCAGGGTAATATCAATTTGAGCCATATCTTTTTCTGACATTTTATTTTGTATAGCAAATTCATTGAAGGAATTGATTAAGCCCTCTATTTCTGAAAGGTTGTTGATGATTTTCAAATGCCAGGATTTTTTATCAATTTTTAATTTTTTCAAATATTCAAAACTCAAGATCGTAATATCATCAGCCTGTCCGGTTCCGCCCTCGAATTTTTTAACGTCATCAATAGCACCTAAAGTAACTTCATCCACCGACTCGAATTTCTTTGATACCAAAAATTTCTCCAATCTACCTTCCGAGAACAGGGAATCATTTTTATCCAGCGCTTCGGTCACACCGTCCGTATACAGAAAAACTCTATCATTGAGGGATAGGCCGATTTTATCCTCCTTAAATTCGATGCCTCCCATGGCTCCAACCACAAGGCCATGCCTTTTATCCATTTTTATCAGTTGACCATTAGATTTGATCACATAGGGTGGATTATGGCCACCATTGGAATAATGCAGCACTCCCGTTTTCAAATTAATTATGCATAAACATATTGTAACAAACATGCTGGTCGGATTATCCGTGCTTAAATCATCATTAATATTACTTAATATTCCACCAGGTGAAATTTCACTGGTTATTCTCGATTTGGCTATTGTTTTTGATTTTAATAAAGTTTTGGTCACGGCCATAAACAGGGCTGCCGGTACTCCCTTACCCGAAACATCTCCTACTAAAAAACAAAAATAATCATCATCGATAAAAAAGAAATCATAAAAATCTCCTCCCA
>JAZFSI010000203.1:0-3369 GCA_036446075.1 Fidelibacterota bacterium | reverse complement strand
GTGATCATTGGAGGCATCAAGCGAATCGCCGCCTTGGCCAGTCGCCTGGTACCTACCATGGCAGTGCTGTACGTGGGTAGCGCCCTGTTCATTTTCCTGTCCCGGCCCGATTCCATCCTACCCAGTTTCGCGGCCATATTCACCGAGGCATTCTCCCTGAAAGCCGGCTGGGGCGGTCTGATAACCGTGATAATGTGGGGAGTGCGCCCATCTCAAAATCAAAATCAGCCTGGCTTTCATAAGGTTTTATTATTTCAGATATTAATGGATTCAGGTCAAAATCAACTTTTACAGCAGCCGGTAGTTTTGCAAACAGTGAAAATTCTGTGGCAAATTTTTGAAGATTATTAATTTCTTCATGGATTACGGCTGTAACATTTAGAAAAACGGCGTCTAAATCATCCGCCTTGTAACGGAATTTTTGTTCTAATCTTTCTAGAGAAAGCCGCATGGGAGTGAGGGGATTTTTTATTTCGTGGGCCATTACTCTCGCCAAATCCCTCCAGGCAGATTCTTTTTCAGCCTGAATCAGCTTTTTTCGATTAAAATCCAATTCTCTGATCATGGCATTGAATGACACAATTAATCCGTTTAAAGGAGAAAATTTACTTTCTTTCACTTCTACTTTCCAATTTCCTCTGGATATTTCGTAGGTTGCAGCCTGTAATCGATTAAGTGGACGGGTAATCAAACTGAAACTGAAAAAGAATAAAATCAACACTGCCGCGGATAAAAATACAAAAATAAATTTAGAGTAAAGGGTAATCTCTTTTTGAAACAAATCTCTGGCAAAACTTTTCTGTCTTTCCAAGGTCAGCAGAGTTTCGATGTCAGTTTTAAAATCCTGTTTTTTCTCCCGGTCTAAATAATTATTATAATTCTGGTAAAATTTATTTAATTCTTCTTCAGTATCCATTGATTCCAGAGCTGATGTATAATCCTGAAAACTATCCAGAAAATAATTTCTGAAAAAAAATACAGAATTAAACAATAGAAAAATAACAACTAAAAATATCTGTGACCTGAAGGACGGAATTTTTATTTTCATTGGGCAAATTCAGCTTTTGAAAATGAAGTAGTTAAACCGGTGGGTTTTATGCTCTTCCAATAGAACATTAAGTTTAAAGGTTCGTCCCTTGATCTTATTTCTATTTTATCCAGCCAGGCTGTTAATTTAATCCGGTAATTTATATTTTGATTTAAATTTTCAATTTTGATTATTTGAAACTTTTCTATTTTAGACAAGATCAATTTGCTTTGAGCAAGAGTAAGTTGATTATAATAATTTTGATTTTCTGAAGTAAAAACTCCATAATCGTCTTCCAATACGGAATATTTAAGGGAATGATAAAAAATTGTATCCCGGACAATTTTTTGATTCTCCTGATCTAACAATTCGGCCAGAAAATTGATTTTTATTTCCAGCCCTGAACGCAGGATCTGATCTAATTCCGGGGAAAAGCAATTCTCCAACGTGGCTGATATTATAATATTATCCCCTTTGGCAGATAATTCCAAAGAGCTGAAAGAGGCATTAACACCGGTTATAGTGGAATAGAAAATAGACCCCACTGAGATTACCGAGGTAATTATCTTTTTAGACAGGATTGAAAAAAAAGTTGAATCCATTGAAAGAAATTACTCCCAAAATTATTTTAATAAATAAATTTTTACCTTTATAATAAAAAGATGACCGGAGCAGTCACTAAAAATAACCGCTCCGGTCATTGGAGAGAGGATTTAGAATTAGAATCCGAACCAGAAGCCTAGAGAATAAGATATATCATTTGGTATTTGCGGCGATTTATTAGTTCCTGGACGAACGGAAAAATTAAAATATTCATCAGACCAATCATCAGTGGTGGCATATGAACCAAAATACCCCACCGATCCGTGAATTGCCATCCAGTTTTTGATCCTCACCATTAGTCCCACGGAAGGTCTATAAACAAAAAAGTCCTTTCTATAGTTAACTGAATAATTATCTGAATCATCTATCGCAGCGTCCCAGAGATAATTTCCACCAGTCTGGTGCAGGGTAAGATCCATTGAGCCGCCACCCAGTAATATTCCTGCATCCAAGACAAATCTTTTGGAATAGATGGCCTGTTTTTTGGTTATTGTCACGCCGCCATAAGCCATATCCAATTGATATTTACGGGAAGAACCCGAACCAACTTCACCAACTTGAATCTGCTCTTTCATTTCCATCCCTCCCCCATGGCCGCCTATGAACCAGCCGTTGCCAACATTTCCCGAACCACCACCGCCAAATGTAATCAAGTTACTGGAAGTGATTTTCCCGAATCCGTTTGCCGTTAAAAAATTGTTAATACTTGAAAAATCATATTTAATTGTGGTAACATAGGGACCGCCGCCGCCGAATCCGGGGCTCAATTTCTTTTCTTTAATGGATTTTAAGCTTTTCTCACCTATTTCCAAGTCTTCATCCTCAATTTCAGGCGAAAATGTTAAACTGGTTTTAAATACTTTTTCATTTCTAAAGTATACAATTTCTACTACGTCACCGATTTTTTTTCCGTCACGCAAATTCATGAGGTGCTCTTCAAAGCGAACTTTCTCACCATCGAATTCCATAATAATATCGCCCCTCAGTAAACCCGCACGCTTAGCATTTCCGCCGGATATTACACCCGAAACAAGGACTCCGTAATTTTCCGGGTAATGTTTTTCATAGGCTTCTTCGAAATTAATATCATCAAGGTAAAGTCCTAATTTTGCATTATATTCATCTGACATATTATGATTTAAGGCGGAGAACCCATTTTCAAATGGACTCTCAAATTTTAGATGGAGTTTTTCGGCTGTTTCACTCAATTTTTGTGCTTTCTCATTCAGGATGTCAGCATTTTTTTCAATTTCTTCCAATTCCCCATTCTGGCTCATAATTTGAGCTGGAATAAGCAAAAGTGAAAGGCTCATAATCATGGTATAAAGACCGTATTTATTAGTTAACATTTTATTTCCTTTATTATTTATTAAGTTTTTAATTATCAAAACTGATGGAAAACAATCAAATAAGCGCCAACATCCAGATAGGACTGAATAACAGAATCATCATTAGACTGTTAACAAACCAGTTATTGCTAAGTTTGCGATTTTCATTTTGGGATATTTTTGTTAATAATTTCATTTTATTTTCCATTTTTTTTCAAATACATTTCACAATAATATTAACAAAAGTTATGCCGAATTTTATTAATAAGTTATATCCCTTAATATTATTATAGTTACAAGATTATAACTATATAATTTTTTTACATTAAATTATATCAATATTATATTATTATATAAATATTATATAATTTTTCCAGGAGACGGGCTGGGAAAATTCAGAGAATTTTCCAG
>JAZFSI010000202.1:0-3757 GCA_036446075.1 Fidelibacterota bacterium | reverse complement strand
GCCTCAGCTTATTAGGAATCAGCGCTCCGGAACGAATGTAGGGAAAAAATCAGAGATTTTTCAGTGACATAGTAAAATTCAAATTTGAATTTTACCAGTGACGAGTGACGGGTGACGAGAAAAAATTCGGGGAATTTTTCCTGTAACAGGTGACAGGTAGAATAAATTCTACAAACTATCAACTATCTAACACTGACTTCTTTTTACCTAACTGCCAGCTAACTTCTAACTTCCCCTCTGGTTTCTGCCTGTCCCACTGGGAGCGAAGCAGCGTAGCAGCGTAGCGATAGTAGCGGGGATTTCTGACTTCTAAAAAAAAGTGGAGGCGGGGAGATTCGAACTCCCGTCCGGAATAGAATCCCAATCGACATCTACATGCTTAGTCATTCGGATTGTGCTCACCGGCAATCGCCCCGTTGACATGGCCATTGCCGGCAAAGCCCGATTTGTCTTATCCCTGTTTATCAGGCGCTCGCAGGGACCAGCCTATTTAAATGACGCTCTTAAGCCGGGCAATAGACAAACCCAACTCAGAACGGACCGCAAGCTAAGCTGCGGCCATGTAGCCGTTATCGGCACTTATTGTTGTTTTCCAGGTGATTTACGAGAATCCTGGACCTCGGCATGCCGTCCATCAGAACGCATATCCCGTCGAAACCGGTCGCCCCCATTGTCAAATAACATTCTGAATTTACACTTAAATAGCTCATTTAAAAAACCTGAGCCGGGTCCATCTAGGCTATATAAATAGAAAGGCTCCGAACGCCAACCCAGAGCCTTTTTACTTTTTTACTTGCCTACCTCACTCATCAAATTCGTGCTTGAACCCATAATTGAGGTCTTCAATATTAAGTGACGGTTAAATTATGATCAATAGGCAATTTGAAAAAAATCAAAAAAATTCAATAATATTTTTTAATACCACTAAAAAATAACTGATTTAAGTATAAAAAGAACGAAGTATTTCTTTTGGTCTTTTCTGATTCGACTTTTTAACTTCAACCTTCAGTAATCCCCTTGATTGGGAGATTTCGAATATTAACCGGCTCCGTAGCTCAATTTGGTAGAGCAGTTGACTCTTAATCAATTGGTTGAAGGTTCGAGTCCTTCCGGAGTCACAAATTTTCTTAATTTAAATAATTTAAGATTGATTTCGACTGCCGTTATTAATGGTTAATTACCCACAAACTCCAACAGAGAACAGTAATGAAAAAAGATCGGCGACCAGCTGTTATCCTGCTTAGCGGCGGATTGGATTCCACAACCTGTCTGGCCCTGGCCAAAAAAGACGGATACCTTGGCTTTGCCCTCACATTCTCCTATGGTCAGCGTCATGAATTTGAAATTGAGGCAGCCAAAAGGATCGCCGGCGAAATGGGAACGGAAGAACATTTAATTTCAGAAATAAATTTGAGAAGTTTCGGCGGTTCAGCCCTCACATCTAACCTGGAGGTTCCCAAGGACACTCTAGATTCTAACGACGCCGTCGGTATCCCAATCACCTATGTTCCTGCACGAAATACCATTTTTCTATCCTTTGCCCTGGCCTGGGCAGAAGTTCTTAATGCCCGGGATATTTTTATTGGTGTAAACGCTCTCGATTATAGTGGGTATCCCGATTGCAGACCCGAATACATTAAAGCTTTTGAAAACATGTCTAATCTGGCCACAAGGATTGGGGTAGAAGGCGGCCGGCGTATTAAGATCCATACACCTCTGATAGCGATGACCAAGGCTGATATCATCAAAACGGGAACCGCTCTGGGCGTGGATTTCAGCTTAACCCGCTCCTGTTATGATCCCCGCAGAAATGGGGATCCTTGCGGGCATTGTGAAGCCTGCCAGCTGCGCCTAAAGGGCTTTATGCAGGCTGGAATCAAAGATGGTTTAACTTATCCCGAAGACACTAAATCATGAGTTATGCGATTAATGAAGTATTTTACTCTCTCCAGGGAGAGGGTTACCACAGCGGCCGGGCGGCTGTTTTCTGCCGTTTCAGCGGCTGCAACTTATGGTCCGGCCATGAAACCGACCGGGCTGGTGCAATTTGCAAATTCTGCGATACTGACTTTGTGGGAACTCAAGGCAAAGGCGGGGGTAAATTCAAAACCGCTTTGGAACTGTCCAACCATGTATTATCTTTTTGGCCTTCCGATTTAAGTGAAAAACCTTTTATTGTCTGCACCGGCGGCGAACCGCTTTTGCAGCTCGATCGGGAATTGATAGATGCCTTCCATAACAGCGGTATGGAAATTGCCCTGGAAACAAATGGAACCATAATACCTCCGGCCGGAATTGATTGGATCTGTGTCAGCCCCAAAGCTAATTCAGCATTATTAGTAAACTCCGGGGACGAAATAAAAATAATCTATCCCCAAAATGGAATCGACCCGGCCGATTATTTAAAATTAGATTTCAGTCATTTTTTTCTGCAGCCAATGGATAGTCCTATCTTAAAATTAAATACAATTGAAACCGTAAATTATTGTAAAACAAATCAAGACTGGAAACTTAGCCTCCAAATTCATAAATATTTGGGAATATCCTGAGGATCAAAATGGAAATTTATAAAGATATTACCTTCGAAGCCGCTCATTTACTGCCCAATTTACCCGACGGACATAAATGCCGGCGCCTGCATGGACATTCATTTAAATTAAGACTTTTTTTAAAGGGTTCCATAAATCAGCCGGTGGGGTGGGTTATGGATTATAGTGATATAAAATCAGCCTTTGCTCCCATCTTTGAGCGGTTGGATCATCATTATCTTAATGATATTAAGGGCCTCGAAAACCCTACCAGCGAAATTCTGATAAAATGGATCTGGGAGCGTTTAAAACCAACGCTAAAACAGTTATCTAAAATCGAGTTAAAAGAAACCTGTACAACAGGTTGTTTCTATGAAGGAGAAAAAAATGCCTAAGACAGAAGGTCAAATTTTTAAGTTTGAAGGAGAACATAAAATACGACCGGAATTGCTGGAAACTTTTCCATTTGACAGCCCCGATTTATATATTTTAACAGAGACAAACGAATTCAGCGCCGTTTGCCCTTTCAGCGGCCTACCGGACATTGCCTACGTAAAAATTGAATATTATCCCGAGGGTCGTAAATGCATAGAATTAAAATCCTTAAAATATTATTTCATAAGTTTCCGCAATGTGGGCATATATCAGGAAGCTGCCACCAAAAGAATTTATGATGATTTAAAAACTGCCTTGTCTACATCCAAAATTAAGGTTACTACAGAATACAATACGCGGGGCGGTTTTAATACTACCTGCATCCAGGGATCACTGGATTGAGATCTTCAACTGGTATAAATAAATCAAAACCAGCTTATAAATTCTATTCCAAATGGGGGATAAATTTGTAACTTTGCCCCCGCCAAATAGACAGATGTTCTGTCTTTTGCTGATCCGGTAGCTCAGCTGGTAGAGCAGTGGCCTTTTAAGCCATTGGCCGTGAGTTCGAGTCTCACCCGGATCACCCCTCTAAAGCCCCTGTTTCTCCTCGAGAAATAGGGGTTTTTTATTTCTGTTCCAAAGTGACAGAAGTGTGCACAAAGGTGCTCAAAATGACTTAAATAGACAAAAAATGGCACAGTTATGGCACACTTTTTTGAGCAGTGGCCTTACAAGTAGCAGTGTTAGGAGATTCGGTAAATCCGTGCAAAAGAAAAGGCCCGGATATAATCCAGGCCTCGAGGTCGATGGTTTGTAGAATTATTCTAAATCATACCTTCTAACTCCTTCAC
>JAZFSI010000201.1:0-7841 GCA_036446075.1 Fidelibacterota bacterium | reverse complement strand
TTCATATAGACGGTGTGAATCTAAATGATAAAATATAACCAGTCAAGTGTTTTTTGCTGGTTATAATATAATTAATAATAAAAGGAGAATACTTATTATGTTAGGGGCAAATAAAGATCAAAGCTCGTTGAATTTAGAATCAGGATGGTTATGTCTGGAGTATGCCAATACACTTGACTGGCATGCCAGTGATAATCCGGTTGAAAGCATTCATAATTATGAAGATCTGGTTCAATGGTTTTTAAAAGTTGGGATAATCTCTGACAAGGAAAAAGAAAACATCCTTAAAAAATCAGTGATTTCAACTATAAACTCCAGTGTGATTTACACCCAGGCAATTAATTTACGGGAAAATATTTATGGGATATTTTCAGCCATTGCCGGAGGGACAGAACCATTTGCTGATGATTTGGATAAACTGAATATATTATTACCGGATATAATGAATCACTTACAGATAAAGTACACCAGTAATAGTTATTCCTGGGCTTGGTCGAACCTGGAAGAATCGCCAGACCAAATTTTGTGGCCCCTAGCCAGATCTGCAGCTTCACTTTTGACTTCCCCTGACCGAAAAAGAGTAGGTGAGTGCGCTGATGATCGCGGTTGTGGATGGTTATTTTTGGATACCAGTAAAAATAAATCCAGGCGCTGGTGCGACATGCGGAATTGCGGTAACCGGAATAAGGTGCGTAAATACTATCAGAAAAAAAGAATCATGAAAAACTGATTTGAATTAAACCAAAAATATTATATAATTTTCAAATTTTCTTGAAAATAGTAAAAACTTAGAGCAGGAATTAATTTTCCGACCCACTGTGTTTTGACTTAGGTAAGATAAATCCTCTAATAAAGCTTTAACTTCAACGGCCATTTAACTAAGTTCAAGTAAACCATTGAAAAATTACAAATATCAAATTGTATTCATATGTCTGGTGATGATGGCGACCAATGTCCAGTCTCAGTTTTATTTCGGCCGGAATAAGATTCAGTATCAACAATTTGACTGGCAGATATTAGCAACAGAACATTTTGATATATATTATTATGAACAGGAACTGGAAATAGCGCGTGCCGCTGCTATATTTGCGGAAGAAGCCTATGATGAATATAAAATTCGTTTCGATTTTGAGCTTCAGAAAAAAATTCCCCTGGTAATCTATGCCAACCATGTTCATTTTCAACAGACAAATGTAATACCTAATCATATCCCCGCTGGTGTCGGCGGTTTTTTTGAATTTATAAAAGGCCGGGTTGTACTGCCTTATACAGGAAGAATGTGGGATTTTTATCATGTTGTGCGACATGAATTGGTACATGTATTCATGAATCATAAAATAAGACATCAAATGAAAAAAGCAAAAAAATGGGATCGGCCGCATTTACCCCTGTGGTTTTCCGAGGGATTGGCAGAATGGTGGTCTATTGGCTGGGACTCTCAGGCAGAAATAGTCCTGCGCGATGCTGTATTATTTGATAATCTTCAGCCTCTGCACCGGGCCGCAGGTTTTCTGGTCTATAAAGAAGGCCAGGCATTTTTTCGTTATTTAGAAAAAAATTATTCCGGTTCTATAATACTCCAGATTCTGGATTCTTACTGGTTATACGACTCATTCCAGGAAGCTTTGGCTGATTTAACCGGGGAAAAATATGGAACCTTGATGGAAAAGTGGGAGCAGTCTCTGAAAAAGGAATTTGCAAAATCACTGCAGGCCGAGGATGCTCCTCCCGCTGATAAGACTATTCTAACCAGGGGTAGGATCAATACTGCTCCGGCCTCCTACCGGGATGAGTCAGGAAAACTCCATGTTGTATTTCTGTCTAATCGTTATGGATTTGTGAATATATACGATAACGAATTAGGGCTGGAAACTGCTTTTCCTGCCATAAAAGGAGAAAGATCGGCGAATTTGGAATCGCTGCATTTAATGCAGTCGGAATTGTCTGTGAACGGGGCCAACCAGGTAGTTTTCTCTACACGCCGCAGAGGACGTGATGCACTGGTAGTCAGTGACTTAAGGAATGGGGCAGAATTAAAAACCTTGTGGAATCCTGATATTTCAACTATTAGATCACCGGCCTGGTCTGCTTCAGGGAGTAAGATTGTGTTCAGCGGCAGCCAAATCAATGGAATAAATGACCTCTGGTTATGGGAACCCGCCCTTAACAGTGCGGTACCTCTAACCCGGGATATTTATGCTGATTGGGATCCTGTATTCAGCCAGGATGAAAAATGGATCCTTTTCAGTTCGGATCGGGGAAATAAAGAGTTGTCTGCGGCCATGAATTTATTCCTTCTCGAAATTGAGTCGGGAAAAATTCATAGCTTGACCAATGATAATTTTGAAAATTTAAAACCTGAATGGAATCCTCATAATGCGGGAGAAATTATATTTATTTCAACTCGCTCCGGTGTAAAAAATATCTGGAAATTAAAATTTTTACCCGGCGATAATACTATGGTAATGACCCAGGTAAGTAATCTTCATACAGGGGTAATCGAAATATCACCGGTAGAAACAGATACGGTTCTGGCTACTCTTTTTAAAGAATATAGTTTTGGTATTCATATTCTTGCTCTTGAACCGAAGGCTCCGGTTATCACTGATCTTTTTTCAAATGAGAATGTTTCCCGGCCCTGGAAATTGCCTGCCCTTACCGCCATATCCGGGGAAACAGAGAGTATTCCCTATCATTTGAAATACGGTTTTGATCTGGCCCAGACTGCTGTGGCTTATGACCCCTATTTTGGTATTCTGGGAGGAGGACAATTTTCAGTTTCAGATATCCTGGGAAATCGTTATTACCATTTTCTGGTAACAAATTCTTCCCGGACTCCGCAGGACTTTCTGAGCCGCTTTAGCCTGGCAATTACCAGTGTATATTTAAAAAACAGGTATAATCGTGCCTGGGGAATATTTTATTTTTCAAATGATTATTTTGATCCGTACCAGGCATTTTATTTTGAGCGCAGCATTGGTATTAGGGGGGGATTGAGCATTCCCCTAGATGTTTTTCAAAGATTTGAATACAATCTTTCATTATGGCATTCCAGCAGGGAATTTGTGGATAAGGAAAATATTTCCAGTATGTTAATATCCAATACAATTTCCTGGGTCCACGATAATTCAATCTGGTCCCCATTGGGACCTATGGACGGCTGGAGGGCCAGATTGACTGCTGCACCCATCTTTGATCTCAGCCGGGGGTTAATTTACAATTATACATTTGCCTCGGATATCCGCGTTTATTATCAAATTCGTCCCCGAATTACATTCGCGCAAAGGGTAAATTATTTTATCAATGACGGAATAGATAAAAGGCGCCATTATATTGGCGGAAGCTGGACTTTACGCCTTTATCCCTACAATGGAATCTATGGGCGAAAATATTTACTAATAAATAATGAACTCAGGTTTCCTTTTGCACGGGCCCTGCATTTAGACCTGGAGTCGGTCAGCTTCGGTATGGGACCCTGGCAGGGAGCCGTATTCATTGATGCCGGCAATGCCTGGGAAGACGCTTTCCCAGGTTTTATTGGCAGCTTTGGCTTCGGTTTAAGAGCCTGGTTCGGCGGTACTGTCCTGCGCTGGGATTTTGGAAAACGAACGAATTTTACATCTATTTCAGAAAATTGGTATTCAGAAATATTCTTCGGCTGGGATTTTTAATGATAATAAAAACAATCATGATTATTTTGTTGACCCAGTTTTGGATTTATGCTCAGGAAGAACACCCGGACTGGACTTTATTACCTGAATGGGAACAAGATTCAATATTCATTGAACAGGAATCTCTGGACCTAAGGCAGGAGAATCCCCTACTCGAGTTTAATAAGAATTTATACGCAGGTATGGGAATAATGGTTATATCTGCAGCTGCAGCCTGGAAGTTTCATCAGCAGGCTGATAAAGCCTACTCAAATTATCTGCGGGAAGGGGATTTGTCAAAAATAAACAGTCATTATAACAAGGCTAGAAAAAATGACCGTTATACCGTTATTTCTTACATGGGTATCCAGACTGGAATTGTTTTAATAATTAGATCTATATTCAAATGAAACCTGCCTCCTTACTATCCATCATATTAATTATTTTATGCAGTTGCGAAGACAGAGAACGGCTCAATCCGCTGGATCCGAAAAATAGCATTACCGAAGGAGCTCCAACGGGGCTGAAAATTTTTACACGCGTCGATTCAATTGCCCTGCGCTGGAACCCCTTTAATATAGACAATATGGTTGAATATCAAATTTATCGAGGGGCGGGCAGGGATGAACTTTTTAAACATGCATCTGTACCCGCCGATTCGGTTGTATTTAGAGAAACTGAGCTTGATTTTGAGGAATCTTATTTTTACGCAGTGCAGGCTTTAACTGAATTCTCGCAAAGCAGCATATCTAAAACGGTCACCACGATGCCCGGTCCGCATACCTTGTGGGTAGCTGATATGTATAATTTTTTCTTAAGAAATATATCATTCGATGGATCCTGGGGGCAGAAAATTATGGAATTTATTTCACCGCGGTCATTAGCTCTGGATTCTAAAACAAAAATTCTCTGGCTTGGAGAATATTTTGAAAAATCATTATTGGGGCTGGATCAACAAATGGCCATTGTAAATCGCATTGATTTGCCGGACAGCCCAATAGATTTTGCTCTGGACAGCCTAAACCGGCGATTATTTGTTTTACTGGAAGACAGCAGTTTGAGAAGTTATAATATGGATGGTTCAATTATCTGGAACTATCAATTAGGTTTTAATCCCAATCTCTCGTCTGAATTAGTATATGATGTTATTACCGGCAGTATATGGCTTAGTTCTAATGTTATTAATGCCGTTCTTAAAATTGCTGCTGCTGATCCTGAGGCCGGTGCGGATATTTTTTCGTTAATTCCCAACCCGGGTCCGCTCGAAGCAGATCCTGTTAACGGAGGGGTATGGGTCTCCACAGAAACAGGGATTGTTCGCATAAAAGCATCAGGAGAAATGAATTGGTATAAACAAGAACTGTTTATCCACGATATCAGCATCCATCCTCAATCAGGAGATTGTTATTATACGGGGAGCCGGGAAAGATTTTCAAACTGGGAAACCGGTTATTTAACTTATTCCAATCCTGAAGTTCATCAAATTATATTAGATAATGATGTAGATCAGTTATATAATATCCAGGTAATGCCCGGTATTAATTCAACAGGAATATTCGCTCAACAGGCTTTTACCTGGAAACTCCTGCGTTTTACGGAAAAAGGAGAGAAGGTTGGAGAACTTGATAATTTTAACAGCCGTCTGGATTTTGCACTGGATTAGAAAAAATCATAGATTTTTTCAGTTAGAAGTGACAAGTTACGAGTTATGAGCGGGGGAAGGTGGAATCAATACATAGGTGGAAAAAGTTTTTACCGGTCATCCGTTACAGAAAAATTTAAGAAATTTTTCATCATCACGTAAAAAATTCACAGAATTTTTTACCGTCATCCGTTACTCTCAACAGGGATAATTAACAGAAACATTTCCCATTATCCCCTACACTGAACTGCTGAAAATAACCAAGTGCTTGGAATATGATAAAGTTAGCCCTAATTTGATTTAGGATTTTCGTAAATTATTGGAATTTGACTAAGGAATCCATTTATTATCTACCTATGAGTGTTCTATGACATATTCTTTAAACAATAATACACTATGTTATGAAGTATTTATGAAAAAAGTGATTCTGCCCTCAAAATTTCATATATGAGTAAAAGTTTCTAGGCGTCATGGACAAAAATATTTTTTAAAAAATAAAATTTAGTTGAATAAACCTAAAAAACAGCAAAAGATAATGGTTGTTGAGGACGATAAAAGTTCTCAGCGTTTGATCGGTTTTTTCCTTCGGGATAAGTATGAATTGTGTTTTACAGAAAGTGTAGCCGGGGCCAGGGAAAAATTAAAACGGGAAAAAATTATTCTGATTTTGTTAGATTTATCTCTCTTGGGCGATGAAAATGGATTAGACCTGGTACGGTTCCTCAGAGGGACTGCCAAATGGGTTAATTTACCGATTATAGCCACTACAGCACATGCTTTCCAGTCCGACAGGGCAGAATGTATGGATGCCGGCTGCAATGGGTTTATTGCCAAACCAATTTCTCGTGATAACCTTGTCCGTGCGATAAAGACTTTAATCGAATGACCCGGCAGAAACAAAAAATCTACAATTCTAAATCAAGGATCAAAGTTTTCCTCATCGAAGATGATAGATCAATGTCTCTTCTCATTCAGGGCTGGCTGGGTCAGTTGGGATACAATCTGGTTGGAAAAGCAGAATCAGGGGAAACGGCCCTTAAAAAAATATCCGGAATATCACCGGATCTGATTATCACGGATATTTTTTTAACTGGTAATCTGAATGGAATAAAAACTGCCGAAAAAATCAATGAATTTTTAAATGTTCCGATTATATTTTTAACCGGCAATGAAGATGAAACTCTTTTCCATAAGGCAAAAATTACAGATCCCAAGGGTTATGTGCTTAAACCAATTACTAAAAATGAATTAAATATTGCCATAAAGTTTGCTCTTTTTAGAAAAAAACAGGAGCAGGAAATAAAAGCTGCCAGGGATTATAATCAAAACATTATAAATAGTTCACTGGATATTATTATTACTGTGGATAACAAAAGAAAAATAATTGAATTCAACCGGGCCGCTGAACAAGCTTTCGGTTACAGCAAAACAGAAGTACTCGGCAAGCATATTAATATTTTATATGCTCAGAAGAGAAAAGGGCTGATAATACATAAAACAACATTGAAAAATGGACGTTGTGTGGAAGTAATTAATAATATCAGAAAAGACGGTACTGAATTCCCCTCTTTGCTGGCCGCTTCGGTTATCCGTGATTTTAAGGGTAGGCAAATAGGGGTTATGGGAGTCTCCAGGGATATTTCCGAAAGGGTGCGGGATGAAGCCCTGCTGAAAGAATCAGAAAAAAATTTCCGTAATTTATCAGAACAACTTACGGAGATGAGTGATTTTAGAGCCTTGCTGATTGATGTTATTTCCCATGATTTAAAAAACCCGGCCGGAAATATAAAAGGATTTTCTGAATTACTTTTAGAAGAGTTGCCCGGTAATGAAGTAGCGCAGGAAGTTAATAATGCCAGCAATGCATTATTAAAAATTATCGATAACGTAACCGCACTTTCTAAAATGGCCCTCGGCGAAAATATCGATATTTGGAAAATAAATCTTGCCGATCTTATTCGTAAAGCGGCGAAGGATTTTACAGCCCAATTTAAAAGTAAAAATATGGATTTGGAAATTGACCTTCCGGAGACTCTCTGGGTAAAAGCAAACTTGATCCTGGTTGAAGTTATAAGAAATTATTTAAGCAATGCCCTGAAATACGCAACAAACGGGAAAAAAGTCAAGATTAAATCTGAATATGAAGAGAATTTAATAATTATTAATGTTGAAGATTTTGGCAAGACCATACCAAAATCGAAGAGAAAAATAATTTTTGATAGGGGAGTTCAATTAGAGGGTGATCAAATAAAAAAAGGCCGGGGATTAGGACTGGCGATTGTTAAAAGGATAGGAAATGCTCATGGAGCATCGGTTGGAGTTAAACCACTGCGACCGCAAGGCAATGTTTTTTATCTTTCCATTCCCAGATTAAAATAAAAGAAGTTCCCGTCACAGTCGCTTCGCTGCTTCATTGCTTCACTGCTTCGTTGCTTCGTTGCTTCGCTCCCGGCGGGACAGGCAGAGATCAGAAGGAAAAAATCAGGGATTTTCTCATAGAAGTTACAATGTACGTGTTACGGGCGGGGAAAGGTGGAATCAATACATTG
>JAZFSI010000200.1:0-2011 GCA_036446075.1 Fidelibacterota bacterium | reverse complement strand
GGTCTGCCGCAGCTCCTCCTCACGGGTTTGGAGTTCTTCCGCCTGTCGCCTGGTCTGTTCGAGCAGAGTGGTAGTCCTGTTTCTGGACATAACTGAATTTAAGGCAATTGCAATACCCTCTGAAACTTCCCCTAAAAAAGTCAGGTGGGAATCGGAAAATTCGTTAAAAGCCCCCAGTTCGACAACGCCTTTTACCATATTATTTAATATCAGTGGATATATCAGGATATTTTTAGGGGTAGCATCTCCCAGGCCGGAATAAATACTGACATAACCATCCGGGCAATTGGTAACAAGTATGTGTTTTTTTTCGATGGCAGCCTGACCCACCAGGCCCTCGCCAGGTAAAAATTCATTTGAGATGTTTTCCCGCCGGGTGTAGGCATAGCCGCCGATTAGTTTCAGCCGGTTGTCTTCATCAGCCATATATAGCGTCCCGACCTGTACGTTTAGATATTTGGCAAGATAGCCGATAATGTTTTCACCCAATGTTTCAACTCCCTGCTCACCCTGCATTTTTACGTTCAGTTCTGTTTGACCAGTTTTGAGCCAGTTATGGGCATCGTTCTTTTCCGTCGTCTGGCGCAAGTTGTGAAGCATATCATTAAAACTGTTAGCTAATTCACCAATCTCATTTTTGGATTTGATTACAATTTCATGGTTGAGCTGTCCCATGGCAACACGTTTGGCGCCAGTAGAAAGTTCTTTAATGGGACGGACGATATCCCTGGAAATAACAAATGCAATATAAACAACCAGTACACCGGTTGCTGACAAGAGACTGAAGACAATGTCACGTAACCATCTGGCTGAAGCAAAGGCTTCTTCCTGTTCAATCTCTGCAACCACTGCCATTGGTACGCCGGCAATTTCCAGGTGATTGATAAATCCAAGAACAGGAACTCCATTACGACCAATATATTTATTCACCTCAGCTATATTATAATTACTCGCTTTTTCATTTTTACCTTTACCTTCCTGAGAAAAATGTATCTTGTGCCAGGCCCTGGTGAGATCGGTTTCTACCTTCGCTTTTTCATCCAGGATTAAGGATTTTTTATCTGGATCAGGAGCTGATCGTATCAGGAAATCTTTCCCCAAAAGGTAAGTTTCCCCGGTTGCACCCAATCCGGTTCGTTCCTGTATAATGTGATTTATTTTGTCGGGTTGAATCTGAAATGCCACCAATCCAACCTTGTTACCATCTTCATCCACCATAGCCTGAATCAGGAAACCCGCCAAGGCATAATTAGAAGGCGAGTAAAATTCCAAATCTGAAAAAACCGGTCTTCCTGTCTCAAAGGCCTCCATACATTTACGGGCAAATCGTGTTTCCTTGTATACTCCGGTTTTCAGGTTGGTTCCCAAGTCATCCCCTTCTAAGACTGAAAACAAAATATTTCCGTCATCGTCAATTAGAAATAAATTGTAATATCCGTAGGTTTTTCGAAAATCCTTTAAGTCTCCACCTATGGTTTCTACAATACTAGCCCACTCATCGCTTTTTACGAACTCTGCTACATCTTTACCACTGGCGCCAAAAGCTCCCTTAAGCTCCTGTAGAAATCTTATGCTTGTGGAGTTAGTTACCTGGAATTCAAGATCTCTCAATCGGTGCGAATACCAGTTATTAATAAGAACAGTTTTTTGTTTTGCCGTTGAAGATAGAGACCTGATAGCGGCGTCCTGTAAGTTGTCATAGGCTTGTTTGTAACTGACAACGCTGACGAGGATAAGCGGAATAATGGAGAACACCAAAAACCAGATAAGAAGTGTCTTCCTAAGCCCACGCTTAAGTGTATTTTTTTGAGTACCACTGCTAATATTTTGATCCTTATTTACCATCTTCAGTTTCTGTTTCGAGCTATAAATTTAGATATGTATATACATATATCCTTAACTGATTTATCGGATTTTTTCCTTACTTCTTTAATAATTTGAATAAAGCCTTCTTTTGGTTTATTGCGGAATGCCGTTTCTCAGTTAAACGTGGGATATTTGAAGATGTAAT
>JAZFSI010000199.1:0-2392 GCA_036446075.1 Fidelibacterota bacterium | reverse complement strand
TGGGCAAATTACCAGAGTCGTTTTACTGAACATGACATTAGCAAACTGGAATGGTGGTGATGTTGAGGCTGCAGATTTGCCAGCCAAAGTGGATGCCATGATCCCTGAAACCGGCACAGTTTTCAGGATGGAAACCACAAAACCTAATTTTGCCAGCGATGTTTTTGTCCTTAAAACAGAATCTGCAAAACTCCTGACCAAGACTTTTGATATAGATAATGTTAAGGTATGGCCCAATCCCTATTTCGGCTACAATCCGGAAGAGCGTAATCCGCTGGACCAGCAGATGCATTTTACCCATCTGCCGGAAACAGGTGAATGTAAGATTCGTATATTTGACCTGGCCGGCGACCTGGTGAGAATAATTAACCACAATAATACGGGCAGCCAATATGCCATCTGGGAGTTAAAGAATACTGTCGGTAAATATGTGGCCAGCGGCATTTATATAGCACACGTGAAAGCTGAAAATGAATCCATTATTTTAAAACTGGCTGTAATCCAGCCGGCGAAATAGGGGGTAGCTGCCTAAATTAAATTGTAATACATGAAGTAATACCGACTTTTAAATATACCCCATCTTTAATAATTAATTTTGTAATTCGGATTCGCAGTTTTTCGTATTTGGTTAATGAAGCCTCAAAAGAATATTAATCTAAATAAAAATGGAAGTTCACTTGCTCTAAGTTTTAACTTGTCCTACCCCACTTCGAAATTTATTAAAGGCAGACTAAAACCATGAAAGAAATTTCAGCTGATTTTCCCTTTGAGTCCAAATACATTGAGATACACGGCTCCAATATTCATTATATCGACGAAGGCTCAGGTGACCCAATCCTTTTCTTGCACGGAAATCCAACATCTTCCTATTTGTGGCGTAATATTATTCCTTACCTTGTACCTCACGGCAGATGTATTGCTCTCGACCTGATCGGCATGGGTAAATCTGACAAGCCTGATCTCGACTACCGTTTCTTTGACCATGTAAAATATGTGGAAGGCTTCATTGAGAAATTAGATTTATCCAAGCTTACCTTAGTTATTCATGACTGGGGTTCCGGAATCGGTTTCCATTATGCTATGAGGCATGAGAACAACATTAAAGGAATCGCTTTTATGGAAGCTATGTTAAGACCGATGAATTGGGAGGATTTTCCCAGCGGCTTTAAAATTGGTTTCAAGCTATTTCGTACATCCCGCATTGGTTGGCTAATGATTAGTGTTATGAATATGTTTGTTACCCGGATTTTGCCGCAAGCGATCGTCCGAAAACTGTCCGTAGAAGAAAAAGAATATTATGCTGCCCCATACAAAACAATAAAAAGCAGGAAGCCAGTGCGACAGTGGCCTTGTGAAATCCCAATTGAAGGCAAGCCGGAGGACATGTACGAAGTGATAGCGAATTACAATCAAAAACTTCAAAAATCCGAAGTTTCTAAACTACTCTTCTTTGCCACGCCTGGGGGCATCATTGATTCCAAAACGGTTGCTTGGTGTAAACAAAATCTCAAGAATCTAAAAGCAATAGACATTGGCAAAGGGATTCATTTCCTGCAGGAAGACAATCCCCATATGATAGGCGCGGAACTTGCAAACTGGTTTAACGGTTTATAGCCGTAATTTTTAAGCCCGATCAGCCTAAATATATTGATTAGATAATGAATTAATCCCGGCAGGTTTACCATTCCCAGAATAACTTTTCATATTTGATTTGGTACTTTGGTTTTTATACCTGAAATCAAAATCGAAATAATTTTAACAATAATTGGTATGAAAACAGCAATTTTTAAATGGGTAATACATTAAGAAAATTAAAATCCAGACTTATTGATTTAGAGGGTCTAGGACCAGTTTTATTTGAGCAGAGCCGAAAAGCTAAACGGATCAGTATATCTGTTAGGACGGGGCGGGCAGTCAGAGTCGCTGTGCCTTGGGGAATATCATTTAAAGCAGCTGAAAAGCTGGCCTTAACAAAGCGCGTCTGGATTTTAAAAAATATAGAGAAAATGAGAGTAAATGAAGAGAATCTTCTGGATCAGCCCCTTAAATTACCGGAAGATCAGATCAAGGCTATTTTGAGTGAAAAAACAAAAATTATAGGAGAAATAAACGGTTTTAAATTTGAAAGAGTGCGCGTAAAATCCATGAGTACACGCTGGGGCAGCTGCTCTGGTATAAATAATATTAATTTAAATATCAGATTGTTTCTTTTACCGGAATTTCTTCAGGAATATGTAATTCTGCATGAACTGGTGCATACTCAAATTAAAAATCATGGGACTGAATTCTGGGCAGAATTAACCAGGGTCTGCCAGGTAAAAAACGCCAAAATCCTTGATAAACAGCTTAAAATTTTTCAACTGCCTTTATGTTGATGCCTGAATTACGTTGA
>JAZFSI010000198.1:0-5294 GCA_036446075.1 Fidelibacterota bacterium | reverse complement strand
ATTGCCAGTGAAGAAGTATTTGGACCGGTTTTGGCAATTATCAGAACGAAAACCATTGAGGAAGCATTGTCTATAGAAAATTCTTCCGGATACGGTAATGCAGCCTCCGTTTTTACCCAGTCCGGCGGTTTAGCGGATTATGTGGCAGAAAATGCCAGCGCCGGCATGATCGGAATTAATATCGGCGTGCCCGTCCCCCGGGAGCCATTTTCTTTCGGCGGCTGGAATGAATCCAAATTCGGCGCCTGTGACATCACGGGAAACAGTTCCATTGAATTCTGGACAAAATTAAAAAAAATAACCGTAAAATGGAATCCGGAATCACGTTCCAACTGGATGAGTTAAGTGAAATTAAAAAGGAGTATAGGATAGAATAATGGCTTTAGCGAAACCGGATTTGCTTTATCATATTGATGATTCTCCGCCTCCCCTAGAAACAGCTGTTCTCGGTCTCCAGCATTATTTAACAATGTTTGGGTCCACGGTTGCCATACCGTTGCTGCTGGCTCCCGCCTTAGGCATTACCGATCCGGTTCAAAAAGGATGGCTGATTGCAACCATGTTTTTCGTGAGCGGCATTACCACCCTGCTCCAGACTATCTGGGGCAACCGCCTGCCAATCGTACAGGGCGGTACATTCTCTTTTTTAGCCCCCACTTTCGCTATTTGCGGTATGGCCGCTCTGGCGGAAGCCGGCTGGGAAGTGCGTATTCTACATGTGCAGGGAGCTATAATTGCCGGGTCAATATTTGAGATTGGCGTGGGCGCCAGCAGCCTGGTTGGGAAAATGCTGAAATATGTGGGCCCCATAACCATTGCTCCCACAATTGCTCTAATCGGACTATCATTATTTAAATTCGGAGCGCCGGAAGCCGGACGCCATTGGCCCATCGGCGGGCTGACCATTCTGCTGATTATTCTATTCAGCCAATATTTGCGAAAAAAAAACAGAATTTTTGAGCTTTATCCCATTCTTCTGGCGATTTTGGCGGCCTGGTTAATAAGCGTTATTTTAACTGCTGCCGGTTTATTCCCTGAAGGCCATCCCAGCCACACCAGTTTTAAAAACGTTTACAATACTCCCTGGTTCAGGATACCTTATCCATTCCAATGGGGCTGGCCCATATTCGGCGCTGCGGCGATTGTGGGTATGCTGGCAGGGTACATTGCATCCATGGTTGAATCCATTGGAGATTATTTTGCATGTGCCCGCCTTTCCGGAGCTCCTGTCCCGGATAAAAAAATAATTAACCGGGGTATTACTTTCGAAGGACTGGGCTGTCTTGTTGCAGGAATTTTTGGAACGGGTAACGGAACCACTTCCTATAGTGAAAATGTTGGAGCTATAGCCTTAACGCGCGTCGGCAGCCGCAGGGTAGTTCAGGCCGGAGCTGTAATTATGATTGTGCTGGGATCGGTTTCCAAATTCGGCGCCCTGTTTACGACTATTCCCCAGCCCATAATAGGCGGTATGTATTGCGCCATGTTCGGGATGATAACAGCTGTAGGATTATCAAATCTTCAATTTGTAGATCTTAATTCTGCCCGTAATTTATTTATTTTAGGCATTAGTTTTTTTATGGGATTATCACTACCGGAATATTTTATTAATCAACCCTTAGCCTTTGACCCGGTCTGGCTGTCTAATATTATTAATACGCTGGGAAGCACAGGCATGGCAGTGGGAGCTTTTACTGCTCTGTTTCTGGATAATACAATTCCGGGCACAGCCCAAGAGCGCGGTATTCGGGCCTGGAACGAAACTTAAACCAGGATGATTGATATTTCAGTTAATCAGAAAAATAAGAGGTGCATTAAGTGTCAATTTTGATCAAAAACGGCCGAATCATTACAGCAGTAGATGATTATAATGCTGATGTTTTTATAAAGCGGGATAAAGTTTCTGTAATCGGCAGGAAATTAGAGTTTGAGGCAGATGAAATTATAGATGCCGCCGGCAAATTAGTTATCCCCGGAGGTCTGGATCCCCATACCCATCTGGATATGCCTTTTGGAGGAACTGTTTCTGCAGATAATTTTGAGACAGGCACATTAGCAGCTGCGTTTGGGGGTACAACCACATTAATTGATTTTGCCATCCAGACCAAAGGTCGTTCAACTTTAGAGGCTCTGGATACCTGGCATAAAAAAGCGCAGGGACAGGCTGCTATTGATTATGGATTTCATATGATAATTACTGATATGGAAGAAAACCGGCTGCAGGAAATGAAATATTTAGCAGGAGAGGGAGTAACTTCTTATAAATTATTCATGGCTTATCCGGGCGTACTGTTTGTTGACGACGGAACTATCTTCAGAGCCATGCGCAAAGCCGGGGAAGACGGCACGATTATATGCATGCATGCCGAAAATGGCATTGTGATTGATGAAATTGTCAAGCAGGCTCTGAAGGACGGCAAAACTGCACCTAAGTACCACGCCCTGACCAGGCCTACCCGCATGGAAGCAGAGGGAGTCTATCGAGCCATCTCTATTGCTGAAGTCGCCGGGGTTCCCGTATATATTGTACATCTTTCTTCTGCAGATGCTCTTAAGGAAGTTATGCTCGCTCGGGACAGAGGAGTACATGCTTTTGCGGAAACCTGTCCTCAATATTTATTTCTTGATCAATCTTATTACGATAAAGACGGATTTGAGGGCGCCAAATATGTTATGACCCCGGCCCTCCGTGAAAAATGGAATCAGGAAGAATTGTGGAAGGGACTGCAATTTGGCCAGGTCCAATCCATTGCTACGGATCATTGTCCCTTTTGTTTCAAGGACCAAAAGGAGCTGGGTATTAACGATTTTTCTAAAATCCCGAATGGAGGCCCCGGAGTTGAAAACCGCATGAGTCTGGTTTTTAACGGGGGCGTAAATGAGGGACGAATATCACTGAATAAATTTGTGGAGCTTACCTCAACAGCCGCGGCCAAAACTTTTGGACTCTTTCCGCGCAAGGGTACAGTTGCCGTGGGCAGTGACGCTGATATTGTTATTTTTAATCCGGACCGGGAGGAAACAATCAGCATAAATAATTCCTGCACTCATCATATGAATGTAGATTATAATGCATATGAAGGATTTAAGGTCAAAGGCTTTACTGAAACAGTGATTTCAAGAGGTAAAACCATCATCCGCAACTGCGAATATACGGGGAAAAAAGGTGATGGCCGGTTTTTGAAGCGTGGACTTTACGGTGGAATGAAAGTTAATTAATTGGAGTAAAAAATGCCCAGAAATGTAAAATCAGGATTAATTCAGATGAGTCTGGCGCTTACAGAAGGCGAAGGTACCATAGCAGAAATAAAATCTGCCATGCTGGAAAAACACCTTCCTTTTATAAATAAGGCTGGACGGCAGGGAGTACAGATCCTGTGTCTGCAGGAAATTTTTAATACACCTTATTTCTGTCCGGGACAGGATCAAAGCTGGTATGCTTCGGCCGAATCAGTGCCCGGCCCTGCGGTAGAAATGATGCAGGAATATGCGCGAAAATATAATATGGTCATTATTGTACCGGTTTATGAGAAAGAACAGGCGGGTTTATTATATAATACTGCCGCTATTATAGATGCGGATGGATCATATCTTGGTAAATATAGGAAAAATCATATTCCCCATACTTCCGGATTCTGGGAGAAATTTTTCTTTCGCCCCGGTAACCTGGGTTACCCGGTTTTTACCACTAAATATGCAAAAATTGGTATTTACATTTGTTATGACCGCCATTTCCCGGAAGGTGCCCGGGCTTTAGGATTGAATGGGGCAGAAATAGTTTATAACCCGTCTGCTACAGTTGCGGGTTTATCGCAATATTTATGGAAATTGGAACAACCGGCTCATGCTGCTGCCAATGGATATTTCATGGGCTGCATTAACCGCGTTGGAACAGAAAAGCCCTGGAATATCGGACAATTTTACGGGAGTTCTTACTTTGTTGATCCACGGGGACAGATTTTCGCCCAGGCCGGCGAAAAGGATGAACTTTTAGTTTCCGAATTTGATCTGGATATGATTGATGAAGTCAGGTCTACCTGGCAATTTTACCGGGACCGCCGGCCGGACTCTTATGACGATTTAACGGCACCTTAAAAAAAATCAGGAGAAAAATATGAACAGTAATGAAATTCGCCGGAAACATAAGGATTACATGTTTCCCTCAGTAAAGAATTTTTATGAAGATTCCCTGGTTATTTCCTCGGGGGCCGGAAGCAGGGTAACTGACCTGGATGGTAAAACATACCTGGATTTTTTCGGGGGGATTCTAACAGTATCCTTAGGGCACGCTCACCCGGAAGTTAACGCTGAAATTATAGCACAGGTTAATCGTCTCAGCCATATTTCAACTTTATATCAGGTGGAGTCAGTGGTAAACTTTGCCGAAAGACTGGTTAAAATTACACCCGGCAATTTGGAAAAATGCTTTTTTACAGCCTCCGGCACAGAAGCAGATGAAACGGCAGTTATGATGGCTCAATTATACACGGGGAATATGGAAATTATTGCTTTACGGCATGGGTATGCGGGACGCTCAATGCTGGCTCAGTCATTGACCGCACATGCTTCCTGGAGAGCCCTGCCTACTCAGGTGGCAGCAATTAAACATGCTCTTGCTCCCTATTGTTATCGCTGTCCTCTAAAAACCACATATCCCGGCTGCGGCCTGGCCTGTGCAGAAGACGTGGAAGAATTAATTAATACTACCACTACAGGAGAGATAGCGGGAATGATTGCCGAACCGATTCTGGGAGTAGGAGGATTTATTACACCCCCGCCGGAGTATTTTAAGATTGTGGCTGAGATTGTTAGAAATCATGGCGGATTATTTATTTCAGATGAAGTGCAGACAGGATTTGGACGCACAGGAAAAATGTGGGGCATTGAGCAGTTCGGGATAGAACCGGACATGATGACCATGGCCAAAGGAATAGCCAACGGCCTGCCCCTGGCAGCTGTGGTAACCGCTGGAGATATTGCCGATTCTTTAGTGAAAAATACGATTTCAACTTTTGGGGGCAGCCCTGTCAGCTGTGCTGCTGCCAATAAAACTGTAGAAATAATTGAAAGGGATAATCTGGCCGGCAATTGTGCCGAAATGGGAGCCATACTGCGCCGCGGTTTAGAGGTTATCCGGGAGCTGCATCCCCGGGTTATTGGGGACGTGCGGGGATTTGGCCTGATGCAGGCCTTGGAACTTGTGGTTGACGAAACACAGGGTGACAGATCCCCCAACCCTAAAGTTGTGGATCAATTAATGGAAGAAACCAAAAAACGCGGTCTTTTAATCGGCC
>JAZFSI010000197.1:0-4719 GCA_036446075.1 Fidelibacterota bacterium | reverse complement strand
CCCAGTTTTCACTGGTTAAATTTTTCTGATAATTTTTGGCTTCCGCCTCCACTGTCCGATAACTGATGACAACTTTTACTGTTTCACCCTGCTCTACCAGAACATTCTGACGGGCAAGTTTTACAATGTCTCTTACAAATCTTGTATTTGTGGTAAAAGAATCCTTGAGTTTTACACGAGGTGGAAAATAGCTTACCAGATGCCAGCCCGGTGCTACCTGGATTGGACCGGAAAGTGGAGAAACTCCGGCCAGTTGGCCATCCACATAAATTGAAATGTTCTCCGTGTCGCAATAGATATCCATGGCTGTAATCGAACTCGGGGAATCTGACCAGTCAATATCCTGGCCCAGACCCAAAGCCACACTGAAAATAATAATCAGGGTTCTAAAATTCATTTACCGGAATTTAATTCTTTTTGCAATCCGGCTACTTTAAGAATGAATTCCCCCGGATCCATTCCGCTGGTTTCCATTTCTCGAATCTTCAATCTCGCATCTTTAATTTTTTTCTTTAAAATCTGATGTTTTAAAGTTTGCAGATATTCACGCGCCATTTGCAGCGGATCCGATAATTCGTCATTTTCCATAAGCAGCTTGCTTACAATTTCCCGTTCTTCCGCTGTTTCAAACTTCCCTACCAGATTTGCAGGGTTCAAATCACTTTCCTGCTTTAAAAGTCGGGCCAGTTTCTTTAAAAAATCATCTTTAAATAATTCCAGGTCCAATTTTTCCAGTATCAGATCCCGGGCCTCTTTATTTCTTCCCGCCAGAATTTTAATTAATCCCAGTTCGGTTCTCGACAACATAGACGAAAATAATTGAGGGGATTTTTTCTGTCCTGTTTTGTTTTCAACAAAATGCCCTTTCAGAGCCTGTTTTTTAAATAATTGTATAATTTCTTTTTCATCAAGACCAAGTTTTTGGGAAATCTTTTTACGTAAGTCAGCCTGAATGATTGGATCTTTTATGGCCAGCGCTTCTTTTACAATTTCCTGCACCAGGTTTGAGCGCTCAGGTGCAGACAGGGCCGTGATATTTTCTGTTTCCAGCTGAAAATCTATTAATGGACCGGCTGTTATTAGGGCCTTTTTAAATTCCTTGCCTCCGTCTTTTCTGACCCATTCATCCGGGTCTAAACCTGAGGGAATATGCACAACTCGCGGTTCCACTCGGCCCTTAAGCAGATTATAACCGGCTCTGATTGTAGCCTTCCTGCCTGCCAAATCCCCGTCGTACGCCAAATAAACTCTTGCTGTAAATTTTCGAATCTGACTGGCATGGCGGTCGGAGAAGGCTGTGCCGGAAAGGGCGACTACGTTCTTGAATCCGGCCTGGTATAATTGGATCAAATCAGTATAACCTTCTACCAGGATTGCCGCTTCTTCGGCCCGGATAGATTCTCGTGTTATATTTAAGCCGTAAAATACATCCTGTTTATGGTACAATGGAGTTTCCGGTGAATTCAAATATTTTGCCGGATCATCAGTGCCAAAAGCACGGCCGCCGAATGCAATTATTCGTCCTGAAGAATGAAAAATAGGGAACATTATCCGCCCTCTGAAGCGATCGTAATCACCATTCGCAGATTGACCAAAAAGACCGCATTTCTGCAATACTTCCGGAGTATATTTTTCTTTGATATGATTCAACAGAAAGGTGGAACTCGCCGGAGCAAAACCAACCCTGAATAATTTCAGTGAGGCAGTTGTTAAACCCCGCTTCTTAAGATAAGCTAAAGCTTCTTTTCCACGGTCTAAAAACAAAGTCCGGCTATATAGATCAGCTGCTGATTCGTGGATTTCATAAAGGTCAGAAAAAAAATCTCTGTTGTCGCTCCCGCCTTCAAATTCCAGCTCTATTCCCAGCTGATCTCCTAATTTTTTAAGAGCTTCAATAAAACTGATTTTTTCATATTCCATAATAAAATTAATGGCATTTCCCCCTGCGCCGCAGCCGAAACAATGATATATTCCTTTATCCGGAGCAACGCTGAAAGAGGCTGTTTTTTCATGATGGAAAGGACAAATTCCAAAATAATTCCTGCCTCTTTTTTTCAAATTCACAAACTGGGAGACCACATCCAGAATATCGGCATTCTCTCTGATACGATTGATAGTGTCCTGGGGTACTTTAGCCATCTTTTCCTTCTGACTGTTCTAATAATTTTTGTATATATTCAGATCCTTTATCCACTGGATTGTCCAGATTAAATATATTGATAATATTTTGTCTGACGGATTTAAGGCGGGGAGCCAAACGGGATTCATTTTGTAAAATAGTTGTGATATTCCCCTGGGGCAGCAATTCCATTACCCAGAAAATAACCAAAACCAACAACAAACCTTTTGTTAACCCAAAAAATGATCCCATCAGGCGGTTAACCCATTTTGTACTTTTGCTTAAAAACATAAATTGTATCAGTTTTGTAATTATTCTCACAGTAAATAATACCGTCAGAAAAATCAATATGTAACTTGAAATCAGAGCTGTCCCGACATCCATAGACACCACCTTCAGAAGAACATTCCCAAGTTTCACATATTGGCTGAATGCCAGGATGGAAGCAAGGCTTAAGCCCAGCAGACGTCCAAATTCCTCAATTAGTCCCCGGCGAAATCCCAGCAGCCCCAGGGCCATTAGAAAAAAAACAATTAAAGCATCAATAAACAAAACCATTATTGGACCGTCATTTGCTCATTTTCTCCCTTACTATCAATTGTGCCCTCTTTCCATCTATAAGGCTGCCTCCGCGTTTCATAACCTCCTGCATTACCCGGCCCATATTTGAAATGCCCTCAAGATCTAATTCTGCAATAACTTCATCAACCAGAGCAAATGTATCTTCAGCATTCATCATTACGGGTAAATATTGTTCCAGAATAAGGATTTCGTCCTCTTCTGCCCGGGCTAAATCCGGCCGGTTTCCCTGGTTATACATTACTGCAGATTCCCGGCGTTGTTTTACCAAATTTTGCACTATCTTAATTTCTTCAGTTTCGGTTAAATCCTCCCTTTTTTCGATAATTTTATCTTTTATTTTTGAAAGGGTTGTTCGCAGCGTTATAGTTTTTTCTTTTTGACGAGCCTTCATGGCTGCGTACATGTCTGTCTGGATTTCCTCAAACAGCGTCATTTTTTCTCCTGATAATATTGGTTTAAATCTGCTAAAAGTTAATGATTTACATATCCTCAATCATGGTCGATTCTTTTCATAGCCATCAACAATCGATCTTGAAGCGCTTCAAAACCAATAAATCTTCGACCCAGCCGTTTTGCCACGACTCCGACACCTCCGCAGCGCATAAACGGATCCACAACCCAGTTTAATTTTAAACTGCTGGTTTCCAATATACGCGAAATCAGCTGTTCGGGTTTATCTCCCTCCAGCTGCGGTTTGCTGCCGGTTTGGATATCAAGAATATCGCTCCATAAATTACTGCTTTCAATTTCCGTAAAAAAAATGGATTGACTATCCTCGGCAACTTTATTATCATTCTTTTTATTATAATAAAAATCTCCTGTCTTCGTGGCAAACCATATATCAGACAATTGATTGAACCAGGTTTTTGATCCGGTCTGACCCTGGGTTGTTCTGTCACGCCAGGTAATACGAGTTTGAACCCTAAAATAATTGCTCAAAAGAGCCTGATACATACCGGAATATCTCCATCCGGTCATTAAAAAGATGGCGCCCGTATTTTTAAGGATTCGCTGACTTTCTTTGATCCAGAGATCATTCCATTTATAATATTCTTGAAGTTTCATGGGAGATTTATTCTGCATAGCCGTAACCAAAGGTGTTTCCGGGGGATCTGCAATAATAAGATCAATGGATTTATCCGGGAGTTTCTGCAATCCCTGCAGTCCTAAACCAAGAAAGAGACCTGTCTGCATTGATTCGGCGGTCATGGAAATATCTTCAATTTTATGCACGGCGGGCAGATACCGGTTGAGATCTGAAATAGTCAGACCCGATACAGGCTCTATGGGATCTGAGAATAAGGGATTTTTTCTGGTACTGAACACAGGGAAAATTTAGATCGCCGGGAGCATACAAAACATGCATTCCCTATCATACCGATTAATTCATAAGTCTTCTTGAATTAATCACTTTCCGGATTTACACATTCAATCTGATATAACCGATTAATTATTCAAGTAATCCGGAAATTGGCTTAATTTCGATCCGAGATTAAACTTATGAACAATAAGAAAAACGTCATTTTTATTTGTACAGGAAATTCATGCCGTTCTCAAATGGCGGAAGGTATACTTAGAGACCTGGCCGGACAGAATTTTAATGTATTCAGTGCCGGTTCCCACCCTTCCCGAGTCCATCCCCAATCCATTGCAGCCATGAATCTGTGGGGCCTGGATATATCATCGCACACCTCAGATCACGTAGATTTATATCTGGATCGGGGCATGGACATTGTGATTACACTATGCGATAATGCCAATGAGATTTGTCCCGTTTTTCCGGGAAATGTCGAACTTATACACTGGAGCATAGATGATCCCTTTAGAAATTGGGATTTCAATCCTCAAACCCTGGATCCCTATCTTAATACAATGGAAACAATTAAAGCACGGCTGGAGGATTTTCTTGAAGAACGAGGATTTAAATCAGTGAACAGTGAATAGTGAATAGTGAATAGTAAAAAAATTGACGGGGGAAAATCTACTATTTTTATAGTTTTTTCGCCAGGATAGATAGG
>JAZFSI010000196.1:0-18823 GCA_036446075.1 Fidelibacterota bacterium | reverse complement strand
CTACTGGTTATTCTAGGCAGTTTTTACTGGAATAGAAAAAAATGACCTGGTTCAGACATATCGGCAATATCAAAATCGGTTTATTATTCCTGGCTCTGGTAATTATTGGAAGTCTACTGTGGTATTCACAATGGATAGTTAATCGAATCCGGGATGACAATCGGGAAATCGTAAGTCTTTATGCCGAAATTATTGCCAACACAGTGAATGAAAAATCCGATGAAAATTTGAATTTTATATTTGACGAAATTATAAAAAAGGTTCGTTTCCCAATAATTTATTCCGATCCTGACAACAATCCGATTTATTACCGTAATTTACCGGAAAATTTATCCAGCGCTGCTCTGCTGAAAGAACAAAAATCCATGGATATTCAAAATTCGCCAATTATTTTAGAATATTTACTAAACGGGGATTCAAAATTTACACTGGGGTACCTGCATTATGGTGATTCTGCCCTGATCCGGCAGCTGGAATGGCTCCCCTATCTGGAAATAGGCGGGATAGCCCTGTTTATATTACTTGGGTTTGCAGGTTTCAATGTTATTAGAAACAGTGAAAAACAAAATATATGGGTTGGCATGGCTCGGGAAACTGCGCATCAGTTAGGAACTCCCGTATCAGCTTTACTGGGCTGGGTGGAACGTCTTAAATCCCATCCTGAGGATCAGGAAGAAATTGCGGGGGAAATGATTACTGATTTAAGGCGCCTGGATCAGGTTAGTGAACGGTTTAGTAAAATCGGTGCAAAATCTGCCTTTCAAAAAGTGAATATGAATTTATTGGCTGATGATGTAGCGGCATATTTATTAAAAAGGCTGCCTTCTTTAGGAAAGAATATAAGTTTGGAAATTATTCACCAGGAGGAGGTGAATATTATGGGAAACGGAGTACTGATCTCCTGGGCTCTGGAGAATATAATTCGAAACAGCATTGATGCTCTGGGAAAAAATAAGGGTAAAATCACTGTTATAATATTACCACTTAATCCGGGAGCTGTTTTACGTATCGAAGATAATGGAACAGGTATTGATAAAAGTGAGTGGAAAAATATTTTTCGGGCCGGTTTCAGTACTAAAAGCAGAGGGTGGGGGATGGGCTTGTCTTTAGTTAAACGAATTGTTGTGGATATTCACGGTGGATATATCCATGTTGTAGAAAGCAGTAAAAATAAAAAAACAGTTATGGAAGCCAGATTCAAATAGTGCAGAAAAAATTCTATGAATTTTTTCAGTGAGTAGTGAGAAGTGAACAGTGAGTAGAAAGAAAGAAATCCCCGCCATCGTCGCTTCGCTCCTAGCGGGATAGGCAGAAGCTAGAGGGAAAGGTTTTTTGCTCGTCACCTGTGACAGGGAAATTCTTATAAGAATTTCACCATGTCACTCAGAAAATCTATGATTTTCCCGTTACCCGTCACTTTTTCAGTGATAAACGTTGTTTATCGTACAATTATCCCTTAATAAATTATTTATACAAGCAATTCGTATTTCATACTATCTGCGGTAATTTAGGGCCCTAAAAACAGGAGTAAATTTTGGAATTCATTATTTTATTTGCAGGTCAGGGCGGTGGGGGCGGAATCCAGACGTTTCTGCCCTTTGCACTGATTATGGTCGTTATATATTTTCTGATGATACGCCCTCAGTCCAAACGGCAAAAGGAAAAACAGCAAATGCTCGCTGACCTTAAAAAAGGTGACAATATTGTTACTATCGGAGGTATTCACGGAACTGTGGCAGGATTTAAGAACAAGGGTAAGGTTGTCCAGCTTAAATTAGACAAAAATACAAGCGTTACTTTGAATCGAACTGCAATTGCAGGATTGCGTGAAAAAGTTGGGGATGATGAAACTGCTTCAATCGAGGAAAAGACTTAATTCCAGTGTATGAAATTGTCCATTACGGGGATCCAATTCTGCGGAAAGTCTGCAAACCGGTCAGAAATTTTGAGATACTTCCTGCTATTGTGGAAGGATTATTTGAAACTATGTACGAAGCTGAAGGAATCGGTTTAGCAGCCAATCAAGCGGGACTGGACATGAACCTGTTTGTGATTGATTTGAATCTCGAAGATCATCCTGAAATTTATATTTTTGTAAATGGCAAAATTATTGATAGCAGGGGTAAATCCACGTTCGATGAAGGCTGTCTGTCTCTCCCGGAAATTCGGTTGGAGGTGAAAAGACCGGAATTTATTACTTTCCGGTACCAGGATTTAAACGGTCAGGAAAAAATTCAAGAATTCGAAGGTCTTGCGGCCCGGGCAATTCAGCATGAAATGGATCATTTAAATGGAGTTTTGATCATCGACAGAATTCCCTCTACCCAAAGATTGATAATCCAGAAGGATCTGAAATCAATTGAAAAAAGCGCTAAATCTCTAAAGCGGGAAAAAGTAATTTTACTTTAAGGGAGCACCATTGATTCTTTTTTTCAATTTTTAAGGCAGAATTCAAACAGGTGCTTTAAATGCGAATAATATTTATGGGGAACCCGGCATTTGCCATTCCGTCTTTGCAGATTCTTAATGATTCAAACCATGCAATTGCGGCTGTTCTATCCAATGCCCCAAAACCTATGGGGCGAAAAAGGGAGTACTTAGAAACTGCTGTAAGTCAGGCCGCCCTGGATATGAAGTTGAATTTGATCCACGGTTCTGATTTGAACGATCCAAATTTAATCCGGGTTTTAAAAAATTTGGAACCGGACCTGTTTGCAGTGGCGGCATACCGTATTCTTCCGGAGCCTATCTTATCCATTCCTGTCTTTGGTTCAATAAATTTACATGGTTCTCTTTTACCCTTTTACAGAGGAGCTGCTCCAATTCAAAGGGCACTTATGAACGGAGATTATACTACCGGGTTAACAACATTTTTAATTGAGCCGGAAGTAGATAAGGGAAAGATTTTATTACAGAAAACCATTATTATAGATCCGGCTGATGATTACGGCAGTTTATATAAAAAAATGTCTCTCAAGGGAGCAGAACTTTTATTGAATACTATTAATCAATATGAATCTGGGTCAATCACACCCCGAATCCAGATATCTGAGCAAGCTACTTCAGCGCCAAAAATCACCAAAAATGACTGCCGGATAAATTGGTATTCTACGGCCGGGAGTATAAAAAATCTTATTCGAGCTTTGGCCCCTGATCCTGCTGCCTTTACTTTCTTAAATAATAAGCGCATAAAAATATATAAGGCAGAGGTTGTTAATAAAAACCGGAATATTACGCCAGGATCAATTATTAAAAATACGGCGGGAGAATTGATCATTCAAACAGGGTCAGACGGTATCACAATAACTGATCTGCAAATTGAAGGAAAAAGGAGAATGGGTATTGAAGAATTCTTAAAAGGTTTAAAAATAAGTGCGGACGATTCTTTTAAATAATGAAGGATGAACGGTTTTATGTTTACCGAATTCTTAAGGATTTTCAGGATTCAGGAAAAGATTTAAAATTTATCCGGAATAAATTTATTGGGAACAAATCAGGTTTAAATCATTCCCGTATCCTGGTTTTAACAAATGAAATTGTAAGGTGGGAAAGCCGGCTGGATTTATGGCTGGAATCTGTCCTGGTTAAACCTCTTCTGAATCTTTCTGATAAAGTGAGAATAATTCTTAGGATCGGAGCCTATGAATTATTGCTGGATGAGGGGGTACCGGACTATGCCGCAATTGCCAGCTGCGTAGATCTTACACGCAAAATAGCCGGGAATCGTTTTACGGGATTAGTTAATGCAGTTTTAAGAAAATTAACCAGGATAGATCCTTGCCAATTCCCAGGCAGCAGGGGCGACATACATGCTGAAACTAGATGGCTTTCATTTCCGCATTGGATAGTTGAAAGATGGACTAAACAATTTGGGAAGACCAAAACTGTAGAACTTTGCAATTATTTTAATTTACCCGCGGTTCAGGATATTCGTCTGAATTTGAACAAAATGGATTCTGAAGAGTTTATGGCAATTATGGATTCCGCAGAAATAAAAATTGAACCCTGGAAAAACAGCTCTCGATTTTTTCGTCTGGAAAAAGGAACCAGCAGGCTTTTATCGAACAATCTATTTAAAAATGGAACAATTTCATTACAGGATCGGGGAACAGGAGCTATGGTAGAACTTTTAGACCCGCAGCCTGGCGAAACTGTTTTGGACGTATGCGCAGCTCCCGGTACAAAAACAGCATATATCGCCGAACGAATGGAATCTAAAGGCCAGGTTTATGCGTCTGATATAAGCCGGAACCGGTTGGAAATGGCAAAACTGGATTCAAAACGCCACGCTCCCATTATTAATTGGTCCATAAAGGATGCGGCTGAAGATCTTTTTCCGGCAGCCGATAGAATACTTGTTGATGCACCCTGTACAGGGACAGGTGTTATGGGACGCAGACCTGACCTGCGCTGGAGGAGAAAACCAGGCCATATTCAGGAAATGGCAGATATTCAAGTGGCGCTATTAAATAATATGTGCAGGTTTTTGAAACCGGGCGGTATCTTAGTTTATGGCACGTGTTCTTTGGAAAAGGAAGAAAATTGGGATGTAGTCAATGCTTTTCTTAAATTAAACGCTCAATTCGTGATTGATTCGGGCCGGAATTTTATTCCCCAAGACTGGCTGGGGGGCAAAGGCGTCATGTCTACCGACCCTGTCCGCCATAAAGTGGATGGAATGTTTGCTGTAAGATTTAGATATAAATGCTAAAACCATTGGTCAAATTAAGCGTTACAACTGGAATTGCCGGTACAATCCTGGTAATTCTTTTTGAATTTTTTATAATGCCCTGGTACGTAAGGCAGGGACAAGAAATATATATTCCGGATATAAGGGGAATGTCCTCAGATAGAGCCATTAGAGAAATTGAGACTGAAGGATTTAAAGGACTGATTTATGATACTTTGTACACCAATATTTATACACCTGAAACAATAGTTGATCAATTTCCAGCTCCTTTTAAAAAAGTTAAATCGGGGCGGACCATTCGATTAAAAGTTGCCAAACCAGAAAAATTAGTACTGGTTCCGATCCTCATCGGTCAATCTCAAAGGAGCGCAGAAATTAAACTTGATCAATTGGGCTTGAAAATTGATACTGTTTATACAGAATTTAATCCGGATTATCCCAAAGGTACCGTGGCCTGGCAGTTTCCAAAACCAGGTAATCAGCTTAAAAAAGGATTGGGACTGCAAATAACGATTAGTAAGGGAATGCCTCCGGATTTTTTCCAGGTGCCGCAATTATTCGGGCTCAGCCTTTCCCAGGCCAGGGAAACATTAAAAAAATCCCGCCTTAAGGTTGGAAAAATTACTTATCGCCAAAATGAAGAATTACTTCCGACTACTGTCCTTGATCAATCAATTTCCCCGGGGACAGTCCTGGATCAAAGCCGGGCTGTAAACCTGGTTGTGAGTGTTTTGGATCTGCAGGATATTTTCGATCAATTAACTACAGATAAATGATTACTACCAGTGAATATATTAGAAAGCTCATTCATCTCTTTAATCTTTTAATTCCGCTTTTTTATGTTTTTATCATTCCTGATAAAAGTACTGTATTAATATTTTTGGCTATGCTTACAGGACTGTTTATATTTATCGATATAACTAGAATGCGTCTGCGAATTGTAGAGAAACTTTTTGCTCGATTGTTCAATGCAATGCTGCGCAGCCATGAATTAGATGGAAAATTTACCGGTGCAACCTGGGTCATGATGGGAGCCTTTCTGACAATTTTAATATTTCCGAAAAATGTGGCTGTTCTTTCTTTGCTTTTTGTTTCATTTGGCGACATAGCTGCAGCCTTAATCGGAATACAATTTGGAAAGCATAAAATATGGGGCAAATCCTGGGAAGGTTTCTCAGGAGGGCTGGCCATTTGCCTGCTTACAGCCTGGCTTTTTCCTCTGGTGCCTTTAAAGATTGGTTTTGCAGGTGCATTAACCGCCATGATAGTGGAAATTGTACCAATTCCCCTGGATGATAATTTTAAAATGCCGCTCGCCGCCGGTGGGATAATGATGATGATGACCTCATTATTATGACTTTTTTTTCACCGACAGCCTTGTGGGGACTGTTTGCCGTTTTGATACCCATCCTTATCCATCTGTTCAGCCTGAAGAATACGCGCGAAGTTGAATTCAGCACAATCCGTTTTATCAAAGGTATGGAAAAGGAAAAAATCCGGAAATTGAAAATCAGGCAATGGCTTTTGATTTTTCTACGCATGGCTGCAATTGCTGCCCTGGTACTTATGGCCGCCAGACCGGTGCAAAAAGGATTTATCAGCGGATGGATGGCCGCAGAGTTAGAATCAAGAGTAGTGATATTATTGGATAATTCCGCCAGCATGTCCATGAAATCCGGTTCTGAATCCCTACTTGAAAAGGCCAAAAAGTCTATTCCATTGATAACTTCCGCTTTTGAGGGGACAACTCATTTACATATATTTCAGACTAATCCGCCCTCAGAAATATACGCAGGAATTCTTTCGGCCGGGACTTCAATGGAAAAAATAATAGAATCTGTAACTCAGAGTCATTCCCGAGATAATTTATGGTTTTTGGTTGATTCTATAATGAAAATCATTCCTGCTGATGAACCAAACAGAGAATTTTTTATTGTTAGTGACTTTCCCTCAAAACCAGGCCCTGAATTATTGAACGATTTGAAGAACATTGATTTCCCTTGGCGTTTTTACTTTTTAGGTCAGGCGGAATTGCAGGATAATCTGGCGATTACTGACGTATCTGCCATAAGTCAAATAAAACTTCCAAAACATTTACTGAAACTAAATACAAAAATCTCAAATGACGGTCTTGGGGAAAAACGATATGTTCCGGTGGAATTATATATTAATGAAGAAAGGGTCGGCCAAATTGTATCTCATTTTAAACCCGGAAGAATTAAGGATTTTCTGTTCCAGGTTTATCCCGGCAAAAGCGGTATCATACAGGGAGTTTTGGAATTACCCACTGATGATTTTCAATTGGATAACAGGCGTACTTTTGAATTATCTGTCCCCGATCAAATTTCAGTAAAATTGATTGGTAAATCACAGGATCAAAATTTTCTGCTCAGGACAGCTCTTGAATCAATCAGCAAAGATTCTGAATTTTTATATATAAATAATATGGTAATGAATGAAATACGTCAGGTTTATCTCCAAGATACAGACGTATTAATCCTGCATGATCCGGGAGTAATGTCTGCCGCTGCCGTAGAAGATATAAAAAAGTTTCTGGTCCGGGGAGGGGGAATAATCTGGTTTAGCGGACAAAATGTCCGCCTGGGATCAGCTGCCGCAGAAATATTTGAATTGCCCGCATTTATTAATCCCGTAAAACTGGAAAATGAAGCATTCCTGACTGTAAATATCAGCAATTCCGACCACCCTGTATTAAAAGATTTAAACCTGGGAGATCTTAAGTCTGAACTGCCTCGTGTTTTTCAATATAATAAAGTTCAAAAAAGATCAAGACAAAATTATATTTTAAGCCTGGATAATGGTGATCCATTCCTTTTAGAACAAAATTATTTTGGCGGTAATATTTATTGGTTCTCATCCCCTCTGGATTTGAGTTGGAACGATCTGCCAATGCGGGGGATAATGGTTCCTCTTCTGCATAGAATTATAATTTTACTAGCAGCGGATGAAAGGAATACAACCTCAGTCCTGGTTGATGAAATAAAAACTATTGAACTGAGTAAAGATAAGATACAGTCTAAATGGACCCTGGTTACTCCGTCCAATAAGCGAATTTTGATTGTTCCCGAATATTCAACTGAAACCTTAAAGATTAGGGATACAAATGAAATCGGCAGCTACGATATTTTTGCAGACGATGAAAAATACACTTCATTTTCAACACAATTATCGCCTTTTGAGCGCCCCTCGCTACGTGCCGATCCTGAGGTTATAAGAAGTAGATGGGGTCAGGAAAATTCACGCTGGATATCACCCGAAGATAATCTGGATACTAAATTAAAAGAAATCAGGCATGGTAAATCTCTGTGGCGCTATTTTTTGATTCTCTCTATTATATTATTGGGCCTGGAAACTATAATAGGACGGGCTAATCCTGAAGAATTAAAGAACAAAGCGGCATGATTGAAAATAATCAGGGTCGGGAAAAAGAGAAAGCGATTTTAGTTGGCGTGATTCATGGCAATGTCGATGAGATTATTCTTAAAGAACATATGGAAGAATTGATTCTGTTAACTGAAACTGCCGGAGCGGAAGTTGTTGGTCAGATTTCCCAAAAACTTAATCGAATAAATCCGCGCTATTTTCTGGGCCGGGGTAAAGCCGAGCAACTGGTGGCACAGGCCGAAGAACTCAAAGCTTCTCTTATTATTTTTAACGAAGATTTGAGTCCCGCCCAGGTAAAAAATTATTTAAACCTCTCGTCTAATCTGAAGATAATTGACCGCAGCGGTTTAATTCTTGACATATTTGGCCAGCACGCAGAAAGCAGAGAATCCAAGACTCAGGTTGAATTAGCTCAGCTGGAATATATGCTTCCCAGGCTGACTCGTCAGTGGACTCACCTGGAGCGGCAAATGGGCGGTATAGGAACCAGGGCCGGTGCCGGTGAAACGCAAATAGAAGTGGATCGCCGTCTTATAAGAGATAGAATATCCAAACTTAAAAAAGATTTAAAACAAATTTCTCATGAAAGGGAAACCCAGAGTAAACGACGTCAGGATTCATACCGGGTCGCTCTGGTTGGTTATACAAATGCAGGTAAATCAACCATGATGAAAGCGCTTTCCGGTGCAGATGTATTTATTCAAGATCAACTTTTTGCAACATTGGATACCACAATTAGAGCTGTAAAATTAGATGATTCTCATGAAATTCTTTTGAGTGATACTGTTGGATTTGTACGCAAATTACCCCATCATTTGGTAGCCAGCTTTCAAAGTACATTAAAGGAAGTCGTGGAAGCAGATTTGATACTGCTGGTGCTTGATGCTTCTTCACCGCAAGTGGAAGATCATTATGAAACAATCCTGACAGTATTAAAAAAAATAGGTGCGGACCATATAAAAACGCTGACTATTTTGAATAAAATAGATAAAATCAAAAATAGCGGTTTAATAAACTCTGTTTCCAGAAAATACCCTGAAGGAATTTTAGTCTCTGCCTTAAATCACCTGCGTCTGGACCCGATAATGATAAAAATTCTGAAACTAATTGATCAGGATTCCAGCACAGTCGAAATTAAATTATCCTATGATGCACCTCGAGAAATAGCCCAGGCCCAGCAGGGCGTAAAAGTATTAAACAGGGAATATGAAGAAACCGGTATACGTTTGAAAATTAAAGGTCCTCTGTGGCGCATCAATCAAATATTAAATCAACAAAAATAATATTCCTCTCATAGAAATACTTCTGCTCATTAAAAAACCCCGGTTTCTGCCGGGGTTTTTTAATAATCCTGCTTCGGAGCTAATTTCTAGAATCCGATTATCACGATAGAGGCCCCCGAAACCAGCAAACTTCCTTGATCCCGCCAGAGGCGGAAAAGGCCCGTTTTTTGGGTTCGGAAAGTGAACTCTAGGTTTCCTATTTGAAGATTCTGAAATAGGAAGCACCGAAACAGGAAATGTCAAAAATCTTTAATTGAATTTAATCGATCAAATTTATTTTTCCAATGCTTTGACAAATATTATTTTAGTTATTTCTATATAATTTCTCATATTACTTTTGATTTTTCGGGGTATAAGTTTTTTTCTCCTTCACTTTTAGCTATAACCACAGCTCCGACGCTGTCACTGGTCACGTTTACCACCGTTCGGAACATGTCGAGCGGCCGATCAATCGCCAGCATTGTGCCCACAATTAAATCTACTTCCGGATGATTCCCGAGACCAATGGCATCCAAAACCACGTAAATCATTACTAACCCGGCCGAGGGAATTGCAGCTGCACCAACGGAGGCCAGAAATGCTGTTAATACAATTACCAGCTGTTGGGTAAGGTTTAAATCAAAACCTAAAACCTGGGTAATAAATAAAACGCCGGCACATTCATACAAGGCAGTTCCATCCATGTTTATTGTAGCTCCCAGCGGTAAAACAAAACTAGTGGTCTTGTTGGAAACACCGGCGTTATTTTCGACACAATTCATGGTAACCGGCAGTGTCGCACCGGAAGAGCTGGTCGAGAAGGCCGTGATCATGGCCGAAGCCATTGCTTTTAAGTGTTTGAGAGGGTGAATGCCAGTAAAAAAATAGAAGACCAAGGGCAAAATTATGGCCCAATGAATTAATAGACCAGTTGTGATAGTGATCATATACAGACCTACAGCGCGAAATAAGTCAAAACCGGAAGTGGCCACAGCTTTACTGATTAAACCGAAAACACCAATTGGCAAAAATTTAATGATCCACTGTGTAAGATTCATCATGGCTTTGAATCCGGAATCAAAGAAATTGGAAAGAAATATCTGAGATTTACCTTTTAATCTGGTAATTGAAAAACCAAATAAAATAGACCAGAATATTATCGCTAAAATATCACCATCAGCAGCAGCTTTGAGGGGATTAAGGGGTATCATACGGGTTAATATGTCACTTAATGAATTGGGTTTGATCAGGGTAGAAGAATCAAATACCTGTCCCATTTGTCCCAAGTTTATCCCGATTCCGGGTTTTATTAAATTGGCGAGAGTTAGTCCGAGTAAAATTGCCAGGATGGAAGTCAGAAAATAATAAGCAAATGTTTTGGCTCCCATACGTCCCAGGGTGCGGCTATCCCCTAAACTGGCGACACCGCTGGTAATCGAAAAAATAATAAGGGGTACAATAACCATTTTTAACAGGCGCATAAATATCGAACCCAAGGGAGCCGCAATTAATGCTTTTTCTTTAAAAATAAGGGCAAACCCAATTCCCAGGAACATGGCTATCAATACCTGCCAATGCAGCTTCATTTTCATAATAATTATCCTTAATCTAACCGCTTAATTTTATTGATCGGTTTTTTCACTCTTTTTAATTTCATTGTATTTTTTCCAATAAGCATTCCCGAAGGAAGATATTGATTTTAAGAAAGTATTTTTCCCCCCGGAATTTTCTTCAATTCGTTTAATCAGGGCCTGTACGAAAGTATCTGTTAAATTTTGAAAATGTGCAAATAATTCACCAAGCTGTTTAGAAATTGATCTATTCATTTATATACACAAGTGCTTGATTTAAATTGGTAGTGGGCCGGTTGCAGGTAAAATTTTTTTTGGATGGATTCCAGGGCTAACCGGTTCATTCCATTTTCAGGTTTATTTTCACCTTTTAAGAGAGAAAAATTTGCAATTATTAACATAATAATGGTGAGAAAAATTATTCGCAAATTATTTTCACTGCCCTTATATTTTGAAGCCCGGTAATTAAATTTATCTTCATAAACACAATAAGGTACAATAAATAATATGTTCTATCTTACCATTATTTTGATCTATTTGTTCACGCTCATAGGATTGGGGATTTATAAATCAAAAAAAATTAAAACCCATGCTGATTTTGCCTTGGCGGGCCGCTCCCTGACACCCTGGGTTCTGGTTGGCACCATGTTGGCAACCTGGATTGGAACAGGATCCATTCTGGGCAATGCCGGTAAAACTTACGATACGGGAATGGCAGCCCTATTATTGCCGCTCGGCGGTTTACTGGGAATGATACTGCTGACAAAAATTGCCGGAAAAGCCCGTTCCCTGGAAAAATTTACTGTGCCGGAAATTATTGGTGAAAGATACGGGGATACGGCTCGCATACTTAGCGTTTTTTCCCTGGTAATTGCCTACATGGTGATTGTCAGTTACCAGTACAATGCTGGCGGAGCAGTACTGCATACAATTTTTACGGATGACCTGGGTAATTCTCTTATATCGGTCCAGACAGGTACTATTATTGCGGCTGTATTTATAATAGCATATACAATGCTGGCGGGATTGCTCAGTGTAGCATATACAGATGTGGGCAACGGTATAATTATGATTATATCCTTAGGTTTGGCTTTTCCTATTTTGTGGTTCAAGGCTGGCGGATTAGAGGGTATGACTTTAGCTTTTCAGGCTTTAGGGAAACCAGAACACATGCAGTTTTTTGGGCGCTATTCTGGTATGGACATAATCAATTTTTGCCTGCCCCCATTTCTTCTAGTTTTGGGAGATGCTAATATGTACCAGCGTTTTTTTGCCAGTAAAGATGAAAAAAGTGCGACCAAAGCGACAATAGCCTTAGTAATAATGGCGGCCTTGATCGAATTGTTGATCATCGCTTCAGCCTGGGTTAGTTCCAGTTTGGTTCCAGATGCAGATAATGGGAGGCATATATTAATATTTGCAGCTCATCAGCTTTTACCGCCTTTTTTAGGCGCCATTATAATGACTACAATTGTGGGTATCATAATATCAACAGCTGATAGTTTTCTGCTGGTACCGGCCACTACAATCATGCGTGATTTGTATTTAAAGTATATTAATCCAAAAGCTGGAGAAAAATTGATTGTTTTCTTAAGCAGAATCCTGGTACTGGTCTTGGGAATCATAGCTTATATTGTTTCCAGGGGTTTTGCTCAATCTGCTGGTTTCTTTGAGCGAGCCCTCTATGCTTATACCATTTATGGTGCTGCTATTACTCCTTCACTGGTGGCTGCTTTGTTCTGGAAGAAGGCCACTAAAATAGGAGCCATAGCCTCAATTATTTCTGGTATGACCATGACTCTATTGTGGAAAGAGTCAGAAATTATAAAAAATATTATTCCTGAAAATATTTACACAAATGTAGACGAAGTTTTACCGGCCATTACAATTTCCGTTCTTTTCCTTGTAGTTTTCAGTTTATTAACTCCGTTTTTAAGCAGGATGAGAAAAAATCAGAGATTTTTTAGTGAATAGTGAGTAGTGAGCAGTTGAAAAAGTGACAAGGAAAAATCTCTGATTTTTCTCCTCACCCGTTACGGAAAATCTATGATTTTCTATGCAGTTTAACTTTTATGGGACAGAGGAGGATTATGCTTATCAAGCGCTAAATGATCGGGATGCAGCCGCCGCCGATAATATTCGAATACATGGCCGGTACCCTGCCAATTATCTACTCGGTTTAAAATTTTAACATCTCCTGAAAATTTAGAGGAAACACCCAATTTAACATGCCCGCACACGAACTGTAATTCTGCTCGTTTTTTAGCCCAGCTGAAAAAAACTCTTTTCAACATTTTAGCATATCCGTTACCCTGATATTGGGATTGAATGATAAAGGCGTAAGTATATAATGTATTAAATTTTCCAAAATTTTCATCAAGCCTGGCCCAGGGTTCCAGGCCCATTTCTTCCAACGGTACTCCGATAATAAAACCAATAATTTCCTGACGGTACCGAGCAACAAATGGCAGTGAACCGGTTTTATTAAAAAATTTCCGGATGGTAGTTTTGGTCAGGATAGCTTTTTTCCCGTAATCAAGAGACAGGGATTTGGAAATTTCGATTAACTGGGGATAATCCTCCCGGCCTACCTGTTTTAAAAGTTCAATTTGAAAAACACCGGAAGAGGCGATAATTCTTCGGCTGGACTGGCCGGCTGCCTTAAGGATTAATTGTTCCATGTTTTATTATGCTGTCTGAAAAATAAGATTAACGATTAGCTAAAAATAGCATTACTTAGTATTTATGGCTTAAAACTTTATATTTTTGAATCAAATACAGCGGGAATTTAAGGCAGCTGATATTTATTACTGTCGCTAAATTGATTTCAATTTCCAGAAATTCAAAATTTCATTAATTTATCAACAATTCCTTGAATTATCCTTGACGGTAGTAAAAGGAGACCCCTAAATTCACCGTCTAAAATTAGGATTGGTAACCAATGTATCGCGATTACGGAACTGTACTATTCTTTATTTTTTTAGGGATCATCCTGGTCTACTTCCCATTATTATTGCAAAAATTAATTGCACCGTCCAACCCTACGATCGACAAGAGGGCTACTTATGAATGCGGAGAAGAAGCAGAAGGATCTGCCTGGGTGCAGTTCAACATACGTTATTATGTGGTTGCCTTGATTTTTCTGATTTTTGACGTAGAGGTAATATTCCTGTTTCCCTGGGCCGTAGTTTTTCAGGAATTGGGGATACTGGCTTTTGTTGAAATGTCTATATTCTTAATAATTCTAATTGTCGGGCTCATTTACGTTTGGAAAAAATCCGATCTGGACTGGGTAAAATATAAAGTCAAGTACGGCCGCGGCCGGTATCGGCAAATATCACATGATTATTCTGAAAACGTGATGCAGTAAATATAATGGGTCTCCTGGAAAATAAATTTAAAGATAATGTAGTTGTAGCTTCCTTAGATAAGCTGCTGGGCTGGGCTCGATCTACTTCTCCCTGGTATTTTCAGTTCGGTCTGGCCTGCTGTGCCATTGAAATGATGGCCACTGCGGCCAGTAGACATGACCTGGAGCGCATTGGAATGATGCCTCGTTCCTCACCACGGCAGGCAGACGTAATGATTGTGGCGGGTACAGTAACAATGAAAATGAGTTTAAGAGTAAAAAAACTTTACGAACAAATGGCGGATCCAAAATATGTTATCGCCATGGGCAGCTGCGCCACAAGCGGCGGACCATACTGGCAGTACGGGTATCATGTTCTAAAAGGAGTGGATCTGGTAGTTCCTGTTGACGTCTATGTTCCCGGCTGTCCGCCCAGGCCCGAAGCTTTAATAGAAGGATTATTAAAACTTCAGGAAAAAATTCAGACCCAGCGGCCGCTCACAAGAAAATCCGCATGAATCCAGTCGAAATTAAAAAATTAATTTCAGCTGAATTCCCGGATGCTATTGTGGAAAATGAATCATTACAGGAATACCAAATTGAATTAAAACCCGAGTCCTGGCTGGAAATTGCAAAATATTTGCGGACGGAACCTAAACTTAGTTTTGATCAGTTGGAATGCATTACGGGGGTAGATCTTGGCGAAGATCAGGTACTGCAATCCCGCTATAATTTTCATTCCCTTAAATTACGGCATAAATTGGAAATTATTATAAGTCTGGACAGGAAAAAACCCAAATTAGCTTCTATAGAACAGATCTGGCGGCTGGGCGATTGGTTTGAAAGAGAAATTTATGATATGTATGGAATAGTTTTTGAAGGACACAGAGATTTGAGAAGAATTCTACTGCCTGAAGATTGGGAAGGCTGGCCCTTGAGAAAAAATTATGAAACTCCCGAAACTTATCATGGCATTGTTGTGCCAAAGATCAAGGCAGAATCAGAGTGGGAATAATACACGCTGATCAAATGGTCCTGAATATTGGCCCTCAACATCCGAGTACGCACGGTGTATTACGGCTTAAGGTCAGGACGGATGGAGAAGTAGTTTCGGAAATCACACCCTATCTCGGATATCTTCACCGCTGTTTTGAAAAACATTGTGAAAACATTACTTATGAACAGGTTATACCCTATACGGACCGCTGCGATTATATAGCTTCCATGAATAATAATTTTGGTTTTGTGGTCGCCATGGAAGAATTAATGGAAATTAAGGTTCCTGAAAGGGTCGAATACATTCGGGTAATAATGGCCGAATTGAATAGGATTGCCAGCCATTTGCTGGCTTTAGGAACTTTTGGGCTGGATGTAGGAGCTTTTACACCTTTCTTATACATGTTTCGCGATCGGGAAAGAATTTTGGATATGTTTGAAATGGTTTGCGGAGCAAGGCTGCTCTACAATTATATGTGGGTAGGTGGATTATCCCACGATATTCCTTCAAATTTTGAACAGATCTGCAGTGGATTTTTGGATTATTTTGAGCCCAAAATTTTGGAATATAATGAATTGCTGAGAGATAATAAAATTTTTGTGGAACGTACAGCCGATGTGGGTGTAATGCCGGCAGATGTTGCAGTGAGTTATGGAGTTTCGGGGCCGAATTTACGAGGATCCGGTGTAAACTGGGATGTACGCCGTGATGAATCTTATTCTATTTATGATCGCTTTGAATTTGAGATTCCCCTTGGTCAGGGTCAGGTGGGATCATTGGGAGACTGCTGGGACAGGTATTGGGTTAGAATTAGCGAAATCAGTGAAAGCATTAAAATTATAAGGCAGGCTTTAAAGGGACTGCCGGCGGGAGATATTGGACAGGCATTACCAAAAAAAATCAGACCGCCCCAAGGCTCAATTTATCGCAGGACAGAAAGTCCCAGAGGTGATTTGGGCTATTATATTATAAGTGACGGGAAACCAAAACCATTTCGTTTGAAAATGCGCAGCCCGGCTTTTGCTTCGCTTTCTGTCCTGGATGAAATTTCCAGAGGCTGGATGATTTCTGATGTTATTGCAATATTGGGTAGTTTGGACATTGTTTTGGGGGAAATTGACCGATGACCATCGATTTATTGATGGATAATATTTCCGGATTTCTTAAAGTACCCGCACTTGCCTTCATATTAGCTGGATTAATATGCGGGATCACCCTGTTTTTAGTGATCGCCCTGAATGCTTTGATTGCTGTTTATGCCGAACGGAAAGTATCCGCATTTATGCAGGATCGTGTAGGTCCCATGGGACAGGGTGTTGGTCTGCACGCAGGGAAGTGGGGAGTATTACAAACTATTGCCGACGCCATAAAATTGCTTTCTAAAGAAGATACAATTCCCGCTCTGGCCGATCGCAAATTATTTATTATAGCTCCTTTTGTTATTTTTATTACAGCCTTTTTAGGCCTGGCAGCCGTTCCTTTCAACCAGCATATTCAGATAATAGATATTAATATTGGAATATTTTATATTTTAGCCGTTGGGTCTATGGGAATTGTCGGTCTGGTCATGGCCGGATGGGCTTCAAATAATAAATGGTCTCTATACGGTGCCATGCGGTCTGCAGCCCAAATCATCAGTTATGAAATTCCGGCCGGTTTATCAATTATTTCCGCCGTTATGTTAGCGGGTACTTTAAATCTCCAGGAAATTATCCATTTTCAAGCCGGTACTATTTGGGGAATTTTTCCTAATTGGATAATTTTCAATAATCCCTTTTCATTTTTGGCGTTTTTCGTTTTCTTTATCAGCGGTATTGCCGAAACCAACCGTACACCCTTTGATATCCCGGAAGCTGAATCCGAATTAGTGGCCGGATTTCATACTGAATATTCTGGAATGCGCTGGGCTTTCTTTTTCTTAAGCGAATATGCCAATGTGCTGGTGGTTTCGGCCCTGACGGTAATTTGTTTTCTGGGCGGATGGCAAAGTCCTTTTTCAGGCTGGTTAAACTCTCCGGCCTGGGGTTTATTCTGGTTTTTATCCAAAGTTATTATATTAGTTTTCCTGATGATGTGGATTCGCTGGACTTTCCCGCGTCTGCGGGTTGATCAGCTCATGTATGTATGCTGGAAAGTATTTATACCCCTGGCTTTATTAAACATATTCGGCGTTGGTCTGTGGAGCTTAATAGCGGGCTGAACCATGCTAAAATATTTCACTGATATTTTCGAAACTGTCAAAACACTGCTCACAGGTCTGGGTATAACCTGGCGCCATATGCTTAAGATCAAAAAAGATAATGTTACACTTCAATATCCGGAAGAACGCTGGCCCAGACCAGAGCGGAATATCGGATTCGATCTTTCTGGTTATAATGTTGTCCGCACAAAATTAAACGTGGATATCGACGACTGCATCGGCTGTCTGAAATGTGCACGTGCCTGTCCGGTTGACTGCATTAAAATTGAAACCATAAAAGCAGAAAACAGGGGCGAGGACATGCCCCAAATCAAACATCTGGGTCTCACTTCCAACGGCACCAGAAAGGCCATGGTAATCACGCGCTTTACGATTGACATGTCGGAATGCTGCTACTGCAACTTATGTACTTATCCCTGCCCGGAAGACTGTATCTATATGGTGGGAGGTCCTAATTCTGAAAAACATATTATCGATTACGAATATTCCGAATATGATCGCCGAAATTTGATTTACCAGTTTGCAAAAAAAATCAGCGCTGAACAGAAAGAAAATCTGCAAAAAAGTTTGAATAAACCCAAGGTGCCGGCATGATGACTGAAATTGTATTCTGGTTTATTGTATCATTGACAATATTTTCTGCTTTTTTTGTGGTTCAAAGTTCGAATCTGCTGTATTCGGCCTATTCACTTCTATTCACCTTTATTGGTATAGCAGGTTTATACATTTTCCTATGGGCGGATTTTATGGCTGTTATGCAAATAATTATTTACGTCGGCGGTATTTTAATTCTGATTGTTTTCGGCATAATGTTAACAAATAAAATTACTTCCGTAAACATCAGTCACACCAGCCTGCAGCGCAAGCTGGGAGCATTGATCGCGGGGATTCTTTTTATAGCTCTGGGTTACATGATTTTAAATACAACCTGGAATCTTCTGCCTGCCCTGGAACCGGATCAGACAGTGGCCACAGTGGGAAGATTATTAATGCAGGATTATCTGCTGCCATTTGAACTTGTATCAATACTTTTACTGGGTACTCTGATTGCCGCCACAACTTTATCCCGGAAGGAAGATTGATGGGCAGCCTGCAGAATTATCTATTTACTGCTGCCGTACTTTTTTGCCTGGGTTTGTATGGCGTTATTACCCGCAGAAACGGGATTGCGGTACTCATGGGTGTAGAATTGATCTTGAATGCCTGCAATATTAATTTTTTAGCTTTTGCACGTTTTGGCGGCATGGAAATATCAGGCCATATCTTTGGTCTTTTTGTGATTGTAATGGCCGCGGCAGAAGCAGCCCTGGCCATAGCTATTATTATTAATATTTATAATAATTTTAATA
>JAZFSI010000195.1:0-4220 GCA_036446075.1 Fidelibacterota bacterium | reverse complement strand
AAAAATTCCAGCATAGGCGAGAATACAATTTTAGATTCAAATGTTCATATTTATCATCTTTCCCGGATTGGTAATAATTGTCATTTTCATAGCGGTTGTGTCATTGGATCCGATGGATATGGTTATGTAACCGTTAATAATGAACATCATAAAATTCCCCAGATTGGAAATGTACTTATTGGCAATATGGTGGAAATGGGTGCAAATTGTACGATAGACCGCGGCACAATTGGCGCGACAGTTATCGGAGATGGGTGTAAATTTGATAATAACATTCATATAGCCCACAATGTTAAATTGGACCGGGGTTGTTTGTTAACAGCACATGTTTCCATTGCAGGTAGTTCAAATATTGGAGAATTTTGTGTTTTTGGTGGACAATCCGGTGTCGGTGACCATGTAAATATTGGAAAGAGGGCCATATTTGCAGCTAAATCCGGGGTTACCAAATCATTAGCTGGAGGGAAGATTTATGCTGGTATGCCGGCCAGAGAAATCGGAGAAAAAAATAAACGGGATGCAGTTTATACAGGATTGAATATTTTAAAGAAAAGAATCCTCAAAATTGAGCAGAACCTGAAAATCAGCTAAATATAATATCATGAATAAACTCAGAAAACAACAGACCTTGAAAAGTGAAGCTACGTGTATTGGCAGGGGACTTCACACCGGAGTTGAAAGTCAGATCACTTTTAAACCGGCCGGGGAGAATTTTGGTATCAGGTTCATGAGAACAGATATAGAAGGCAGCCCGGAGATAAAGACAGATATAGATCATGTAATTGATATTTCCAGAGGCACTACCATTGAGAAAAATGGTGTTCGCATCCATACTGTTGAACATGCTCTTGCTGCCTGTGCGGGACTCGGGATTGATAATGTTTTAATTGTCCTGACTGCCAAAGAGCCTCCGGTTATGGACGGAAGTTCCAAAGATTTTGTGGAAGCCATACAAGCTGCCGGAATCAAAGAACAGAATGCTATTCGGAAAATTCTGATAATTGATGAAACCGTTTCTTATTCTGATCCCAAAAGAGGCGTTGATATCCAAATAATTCCTGCAGAAAAGTTTCGCGTCACTTTTATGATCGATTACAAATTGCAATCCCTGGGAACACAATACACAACCATTGATGATTTAGAACAAACTTTTGCGGATAAGATTGCACCGGCACGCACATTTTGTTTTTTAAGTGAAATTGAATATCTTAAAGAAAACGGCTTGATTCAGGGCGGCAATCTTGATAATGCCATTGTTATTGTAGATAAGGAAATAGATCGTAAAGAAGCGGATCATCTGCGTAATTTATTTGGTATAAAACGGGCCATCAGCCTGGGTGCAAATGGAATTTTGAACGGAAAAAAATTACGTTTTAATAATGAACCTGTCCGGCATAAAACGTTGGATTTAATTGGAGATCTGGCCTTATTGGGCGTGCCGGTCAGGGGACACGTGATTGCCGCCAGGAGCGGTCATGCTGCGAATGTAGAGCTTGTAAAAAAAATAAAGAAGGTGTTTGAAAAACAAATGAGTGAAAATCATTTTCCTGTTAAGTCCATAAAAACAGGCCCCTTGGATATTCAAACAATTTTAGGGCTCCTGCCGCACCGCTATCCTTTTGTTCTGGTCGATCGAATTTTAGAAATGACTCCCGGTAAAAAATTAACAGCTGTAAAAAACGTGACTATAAATGAACCCTTTTTTCAAGGTCATTTCCCGGCCCAGCCGGTTATGCCCGGAGTATTAATTTTAGAGGCCATGGCCCAGGCCGGCGCTTTTTTGGTTCTTAATTCCGTGCAGGATCCGCTTAAAAAGAATATGTTTTTCTCTGCGGTAGATTCTTCAAAATTTCGCATACCGGTTATCCCCGGCGATCAACTTAGACTTGAAATGGAATTAGTAAAATTTCGATTGGAAACTGCCAGATTAAGGGGCAAGTGTTACGTCGATGATAAGCTCGTGGCCGAAGCCATGTTGCTGGCGACAGTTGTTGACAGAGCCGGAGGTTAATCATTTTGATTCATAGTTCCGCTCTGGTCTCACCGCGGGCTCAGTTGGGGAATAATGTTAGCATAGGGGCCTATTCTTCTATTGAAGCCGGTGTCCGCATTGATGACAACACCAGAATAGGCAATTTTAATACAATCTGCAGCGGAACTACCATTGGCAGCCAATGCCGAATATATCATAATTGTTCTATTGGTGAAACTCCTCAAGATATGAAATATGCCGGGGAGAAAACAAAAACCCAGATCGGTAATAATGTAATAATCCGTGAATCAGTCACAATTAACAAGGGGACAGCAGCTTACGGATTAACTAAAATCGGAGATGACGTTTTATTAATGACCGGAGTACATATTGCCCATGACTGCATTGTGGGTAATAATTCCATTCTGGCAAATTTAACTACTTTAGGGGGTCATGTAACTCTCGGCGATTGGGTTTCACTGGGAGGCGGAACACTGGTACATCAATTTAGTAAAGTTGGAGATCATGCTTTCGTAGGCGGCGGTTATAGAATAGTGAAAGATATCCCGCCCTTTATCCTTGCTGCCGGTGAACCGCTTCGATTTGGCGGTATTAATAAAGTCGGGCTGAGTCGCCGGGGTTTCTCTAATGAAACCAGGACATTAATAAAAAAAGTTTATAAAATCTTTTTCATGGGCAAAGATACCCGCTCTCAAAACCTTAAAAAAATTAAAGAATCAATTACAATTACAGCCGAAGTAAAAAAAATAATCGATTTTATTGATTCCAGTGACCGCGGTCTTATTTAAGGTTTGAATCCTTATGAAATTTATCTATGCCCTGATTCTAATCTGCCTGTGCCGGGTTTCTGCCCAATGGACTGAATTTGATTTTTCAAAGGCAGATCTCGGTAACGAGAAAGAAATTCTGCCCATTTTACTCCAGGGAGCCCTGACAGCAGGGCATGCACCGTTTTACCAGTCTACTTCGGGGCGGCGGCTCAGATTCGGCTTTAATTTATCCCGGGGTATTGATCTTTCAGGGTCAGAGCCCGCCAAAACAGCTTTAAATTTCATTCCCGTCGTACAAGTTTCTTTTTTAGTGACTTCAAATTTAAACTTAAGAGGGAAGATAGGTACATTCTCTTCCTCAAGCCTTTTAAATCAAATATCAGCTTTTGGGTTTGGACTTCAACTTTCAAAACCGGAGCAGACAAGATTTGGATTTTGGGAAACGGATGTTGAAATTGGTCGCCTGCGATCTTCGTCCAATACCAATTTGGCTATGCTCGAAGTTTCTTTAAAATATAAGTTTAATTTCAAGGAATTACCTGTTTTCATGGGTTTTGGATCCAACCACATGAAAGGCAGTGTATTTTACCTTACCAAACCAGGGGCTGCTTTAAATATAACAAAACAGACAAATTATTTAACGGGAGGAACAGTATTTAAATTCGGCAGTATGAATTTTTCACCCCAATTCGCTGCCGGTTCAAATTTCTTATCTTTATTTTTTGATTTTTACACGGAGATCAATTGAGGAAGGCCCTGACAATTCTTGGATCCACAGGATCTATTGGTGTAAATACTCTAAAAGTCGTACAAAACCTGGCAGACGATATTGAGGTGATTGGATTATCCGCCCATAAAAATGCCGCCTTACTCATAAAACAGGCTCGCTTATTTTCCGTAAAAACAGTGGCTGTATCTGATCTTGAATCAGCTGAAAAAGTAGACCGGGGCTTAAGCGGCAGCGGCATAGAAATTCTGCGGGGCAGGCAGGGTGTTCTGGAACTGGCGGGTCGCGACAATGCGGATATTCTGCTTAACGGTCTGGTCGGATCAGCAGGAATGGAACCAACTATAAAAGCTATTCGGGCGGGTGTTAATATTGCATTGAGCAACAAAGAAAGCCTGGTAATGGCCGGAAATATTATTGAAAAAGAAAAATTACAATCCGGGGCAGAAATATTTCCGGTTGACAGTGAACATTCTGCAATCTGGCAATGTCTCTCCGGTGAATCCAGGCAGGATTTAAAACGAATTATTTTAACCGGCAGCGGCGGACCGTTCCGGACCAGAGCTGTAGATTCTTTTGTAAATATAACACCGGAAGATGCCTTAAACCATCCCAATTGGGATATGGGATCTAAAATTACGGTTGATTCAGCAACCATGATGAATAAAGGTCTGGAAGTAATTGAAGCTCGCTGGCTTTTTGATCTAAAACCGGAAGAGATAGATATGGT
>JAZFSI010000194.1:0-24251 GCA_036446075.1 Fidelibacterota bacterium | reverse complement strand
CCTAAATATGGATATTTAAATTTAAAATTCTTAGTTTGAAACTCATCAGAAAGGAGATTCAAGCTTGCTGCAGAAAGAAAATTTTAAAGGCATAATTTTTGACATGGACGGGACCCTGGTAAACACTCTGGAAGAAATAGGCCTTACCGTGAATGAGGTCTTATCTCTTCAGGGATTGCCGACCCATGAATTAGAAAATTACCGTTTTTTTATTGGTCGGGGAATACATCATTTAATGTCTTCTGCTTTACCGCAGGATTTGCGAACTCCGGAAATCCTGGAGGAATGCCTGGCAAATCTGCAAACAATTTATCCAAGCTATATCAATAAATATTCTGCTTTATATCCAGGTGTAGAAAAATTGCTGGATCTCCTGGTGGAAAAAGAGATAAAAATGGCCATTTTAACAAACAAATCCCATCATCTTGCCCAATTATGCTACTCCGCGTATTTAAAATCCTGGGACATGGAATTATTGGGATACAATCCGCAAAACCCTGCTAAACCAGATCCGCAGGGGGCATTTATTTTAGCAGAAAAACTCTCGGTTAAACCCCGGCAGTGTTTTTTTGTTGGTGACTCAGACGTAGATATATTGACTGCCAGGAATGCGGGAATGAGGTCCATAGGCGCTTTGTGGGGATTTCAAAATGAAGAGAAACTAAAAGAAGCCGGCGCTGACTTCATTTTTAATAACGCCCTTGAACTGCATGATTTTTTGCAGCATCAATTAGAAGTTGTAAATTAAAAAACTAGCGCATGGTTCTTGTATCCCGTTAAGGTCAAAGCAAGAAATTATTCAGCTCAGCGACAATCTTTTCTCCCTCTAAAGCTTGAAAACATAAAAGGGGCTCTTTTTTATTATTGCAAACATTACGTTTACAGGGGCTGCAGTACACATTAGCATTTAATGTAAATGTTTTTTCTCCCAGAGGACCGGTCGTTGAGGTGTCGCCTGCACCAAATATAGAAATTACCGGTATTCCAAGACTGGCCGCAATATGACCTAATCCGCTGTCGGTAGCTAATACTGCACGGCATTGGGATATTAATGAAATACTTTCCCTCAAGCTGTAAACACCGCAAATTGAATGAACTTTTTTTCCAACCGGATATTTCTGCAGAATTTCACCCTGAATCCGATCATCGGGACTGCCGAATATCAAAATTGGATCCCCTATTTTGTCCATGAATTCCCGGGACTTATTGATTGGTATGGATCTGGCAGAGGCGACGCTGAATGGGCAGTAACCCCAGGGATTTACCAATCCCAGACTTTTTAATTCTTTTTTGGCCCAAATTATTTCATGCTTATCAAGTACAATGCCCGGTTTGAAAACATTTTCATTTTCAAGTCCCAGTAATAATAAATATTTATCTGAACGATGCAGCTTTAATTTAGATGAATTTTGACCATGAGTCAGAAAAATTGACCTTCCCTGAGTTTTGAATCCGATTCTAGTCGGAACGGCAGATATAAAAGCTATAAAGGCGCTGCGAAAAGAATTTGAAAGCAGAAACATTTTATCCAAATTCAAGGCGCTGAGACTTTTTCCTGTTTCAAAAGAGGCTCGGACACCGGTCATTTTCCGTTCCCCAAAACCAAGAATTCCATCTACGGCAGGATGATTTTCAAAAATTGCAGAAACCCAGGATTTTCCAATAGCCAGAATTGTAGCCTGAGGATATTTTTGCCGAACCAGGTTGAAAAACGGCAGAGCCATTACTGCATCGCCAACCCAGTTTGGACAATAAATTCCAATTCTCATTTTTTATTCCCGGATCTTTTTCTTTCGATGGCATCAACCAGACGAAAGGCTGCCCTGCCGTCAGTTTTATATAAATATTTTGATTGGGCTTTAAGCCGCTTTTCTTCCAGTTCCCGGGGGTAATCCAAAGCATGATAAACAAGCGACGGCAAATCTTCCGGATTATTTAAACGGTATGCGAAATCAACCATTTCCATTCTGCGCAAATCCATTCTGCGTAAATATCTTTTAAAAAAAATACGATGTTTTAAGCGCAGAGTAAAAAATTCTGCCATTATTATTGGACGGTTTAAGGGTAGAAATTCGAAGAGCGTTGAGGAAATATCAGAAATCAAAATGTCTCCAAAAGGATAATAAGATATTATATCATAATCCTCCGGCGGTATCAGAAACATGTTTCGATTCTGTTCAGCTAAGGCGGACATGACTTTGCTTTGATACCTGTACTTTTTTTGATGCCAGCTGAAATTATGAAGTTTTATAATTATATTTTGTTCAAACTCAAGCTTACTAAGAAAAGGTATGATTTTTTCCTGCGAAGAAGGATAAAAACTTGGTGCATACAAAATTGTTTTCAGATTCGGATTTAATCCCATTTCTGAAAGTTTCCTGCTTTGATTCTTCAAGGGGCGAATCAAAGGATCACATTTTGTAAATCCAGTCAGCACCAGATTATTATATCCAAGGTTAAGCAATTCTTCCATCCGCGTTTCTGATTCCACTGCTCTTAAATCAATACGGTCATCAATATCATGGTAATAGGTTTGTTTCAATCCAATACCGTGGTAAACCAAAACCGCTAAAGTATTTGTTCTCAAAATTTTATGCAGCTGTCCTACGTTCCCAACAACCACAACGTCAATTTTAAGATTTTTTAGGGCAGACAACCTTAAATCTTCATTATCCTCACGAATTGCTGTAATCCCCAGTTTTGAACAGGAATTATAAAATATTTCCTGTTCGTAATGATTAATAAAGCAGGGCATGGAGGCAAAAATTTCATAATCGTTCCTGCCCCTGAATTCTGCAATTATCGGTAAAAAATTTGAGAGATAATAAAGATGATGATTTTCAAAAAGAATGCGAGTCATATTAATTTCTTTTTATGATAGTCCTGAAGGCATTAATTACTTCCGCAGGTTTTATATATTTTATGTTCAGGCGGACTGAATTCACTATTTCAAAATCAATTCCGTAAGGAATATATCTTTCCCGGTTTCTTTTATCACCGGAATATAATCCTAAAACCGGTGTGCCGACTGCAGCAGCTACATGTACCAGGGCAGTATCTGCAGAAATTAATAAATCACAATTTTGAATTATACTCCCGGCTTCAAATAAATGCGGGGAATAAAGTGGATACTCAATTTTTTCATTAAATTTCTCTTTCATAATTTCTGCCCGGGAATGTTCCGATTTCATGGCAAATAATAAAAAAGATAATTTCTCATCCAGATGAATTAAATCCTGCACTAATTTGAGCCAGTTTTCTAAAGGCCATATCCGGTTTTTATCTCCGCTGGAAATATTAAGGGCTATTATTTTCGAACTGCCCCTGGATTTTAATGTTTTGACCGGGAAAAAGTTTTTTAGGGGAAACTTCACGCCGTAAGCTCTCAGCAGTTCTCCATTCTTTTCAACAATGAGACAGGACTCTCTATTCGCCAAACTATAATTGTAATGCTGATTATGTTTCTCATGAAAAAGACATACTTTGACCTCTGCCTTAACTATACGCGCCAGCTGAAATGCTGTGAGTGAGGGATGATCCTTGGGATTATAAAAAATATGGAATTGCCGTCCCGCCAGCTGCTCTTTAATGTTCTGACCGGGAGAATGATATTTAAACACACCGGACACAAACGGCAGTTCTTCAAACAGATAGCTGGTTTTTCTTGAGGAAATTATTTCCAGCCTTAAGGCCGGAAATTTTTCCATTAATCCTTTTAATAAAGGAAAAAGTAATACTGCATCGCCCAGTTTTTCAGGAGCTTGGATTAAAATACTTTCAGGATTGTCCGGTAGGAGTTTACTGGGTTGGCTGCCGGTACAGAGGTTATACAGATTAACCAGTATTTTCCGCGGGTAATGGCGGGGATTAAATCTAAAGGACCGGGCCTGACTAACGGTTCGTTCGACCATAAAGTTCAAAAAAATAGGCTTCCAGGTTATCCAGCATTCTTTCCATAGAGAAATTTTCCCTGACTACTTTTCTGGCCCTTGGTCCCCATTTTTTAATTTGATCTGACTCCCTGTTTTCAATCGCCCACAGCATTGTTTCCGTTATGGTTTTTACATTAAATGGTTCAAAAATATATCCGGTTTTATTATGATCCACCAATTCAGGAACGCCATTAACGTTGGCAGCTAAAACAGGTTTCCCGAGTGCCATGCTTTCCATGATAATATTGGGCATTCCTTCTTGTCTGGAGGGCATAATTACAAAATCGGCAGACACTATTATAGTTGGTAAATTTTGTTGAAAACCAATCAGTTTAATAAATTTTTCAAGATTATTTGCTTTAATCTTCTGCTCCAGGCGCCGGCGATGCTTTCCCCTGCCGGCGATGAGAACAGTGCAGGGATATTTATTTAAATCAATGCGGGAGACTGCGTCTATGAGCAAGTCAAATCCTTTTTGACCGGTTAATCTCCCGGCCGCTAAAAATACCGTGTGAACTTCAGGAATATTCCAAATAATCCTCAAATCAACAGGATTAATTTCGCCGTTCATTTCGATTCCGTTATAAATTACGCGGGTTTTTCCGGCCGGCATCCATTTATAACTGTTATAAACCCGCTCAATAGATTTGGAATTAGTGATTATACCATCCACAATATTCATGGTTTTTTTATGTTTCCATTTATCTGCAATGAGCTGGATTCCATTGCGTGCAATTATTACGGGAACCCCGGCTAACTTTGCGGCAATACCGGCCACTCTGATATCCTTATTTAGATTAAGGACGATTACGTCAACCTTTTCCCGTTTTAGAATTTTTTTAGTATTAAATATTTTCAGAGGACTGTAGTCGGCTCTAATATTAAGAGGTATGGTACGGAGATTAGCAAATTTGGCCTGCTGTATAAATATAGAATTATCTTTACCGGATAATATGATTCTATGCCCTCGATCATTTAATCCCCGGGCGGCTGTGACCATCCACTTTTCTCCACCTCCCCATTTTGGGGCAGAAATGGAGTTACTAAAAAAAATTGTAAGTTTTTTATCCATTTTATCTAAATTTAAAAAATGATTTTATTGGATTTAATATACATCTGAATTTCCCTCAAATTGAATATCGTAAAGTCGCCTGTATAATCCGTCCTTTGCATATAATTCGGTATGGGTTCCCTCTTCAATAATCCGGCCCTTGTTCAGTACCAGGATTCTACTGGCGTTTTGTACTGTGGAAAGGCGATGAGCGATAATTAAAGCTGTGCGGTCCTGCATTAAAATATCGATAGCTTTCTGGACCTTTTTTTCAGATTCAGTATCCAAAGCAGAAGTAGCTTCATCCAGAATTAAAATGGGGGGATTTTTAAGCAAAGCTCGTGCAATCGCCAGGCGCTGTTTTTGTCCGCCTGATAATTTTACACCTTTATCCCCTATAAAAGAATCGAATCCAGCGGGCATTTTTTTAATAAAATCAGAAGCGTTTGCTGCTTCCGCAGCCATTTTAATCTTATCAAGATCAAAATTTTTCATTCCGTAAGCAATATTATTGGCAACAGTATCATTAAAAAGAATTACATCCTGATTTACTATGCCCATTAAATTCCTTAAAGAATCCAATTTCAGTTTACGAATATCTATTCCGTTTATCTTTATGATTCCGGAGGATACGTCAAAAAATCTTGGTATTAGATCGGCAATTGTTGATTTTCCGGCTCCGCTGGGGCCAACAAGGGCAACAATTTCTCCTTTTTTTATTTTAAAGGAAACATCATTCAAGACCCTTTCATCTCCATTACTGTATTCAAAATGAACTTTCTCAAATTCTATACCGTCAGACAAAGTTTTAATATCTATAGCAGCCGGATCCTCAATGATTTCAGCCGGCGTATCAAGCAGATTGAATACTCGTTCCGCTGAGGCCAGGCCCATCTGAATCCTAACATTCACATTACTCAGCAATTTGATTGGTCCCAGGACAGAAAACATGATTAATATAAATCTGATGAAATCTTCTGCATTTATTCCCTGTTGAGAGATAACCTCCATACCCCCAATCCATAAAAGTACAACTCCAATAATTACACCCAGGCTCTCTGTTATGGGTCCGGCCAATAAATCTAATTTGGCCCGCCTGAAAAGCAGAATAAAATAATTCTGGCTTTCCTGGGTAAATTTCCTGATTTCCTCTTTTTCCATTACAAATGCTTTGACTATTCTAACAGAAGAAAGGGTTTCTAAAAGGATGGACATTATGCTCGCAATTTTCTCCTGGGTGCGCCTCGATTTACGGCGTATGCTGCGGCCGACATTCAATATTACAAATCCTGCCGCAGGAAGAGTAATAATTGCAATCAAAGCCAATTTCCAGCTGATTATGAATAATAAAGAGGCAAAGGCCAGAATATTTATGGGTTCCACAAATAACTTCTGAAAACTGACCGAAAGGGTGGCTTTCATCTGTTCCACATCGTTGATTACCACCGAACTGATTTCACCGCTGCGGCGGGCATGGAAATAACCTAAAGATAAAGTATGCAGATGTTTGTAAAGCAGATCGCGAATTTCTTTTACAAGTTCCAACTGAACATACCGCAATAAAATGTTTTTAATATAATAAAAGATATTTTTTGCGAAAAACACGGATAAAATTGTTAAGCACAAGACCTTTAGGGATTCGACGGGCGTTCCTCTCAGAATCAAAAGATTTGTCCAATACTTTAATTTTTCGTTTGCCGTAAGCGTATCGGCCAGAGCCCAGAGTTCCTGCTGTTTCACTATTTTATCAAAATCGGCTAAAATGTTATTTATCAGAGTAGCAGTTAACCAAATGGACAAACTGTTCAAAAATACGAAAACAAAGGCTGCCACCGTGGAAGCCAGCATGGCAGGCCAATGTTTTATTAACAGGAGGCCCAGACGTTTATATATAGATGGGGTCATTAGAAAGTTTTCTGATTAATGTGATTCAAGCTGCAATAATATATGAATTTACGTTAGAATATTTCCCAATTCCTTATTTCCCGCTTTTAAGGGTCATTTTAAAATGGGGTATTCCCGCTTCGTAAAAACGTTTACCGGATACTTTAAATTTATTTTTCTCATAAAATCCAATGACCTGCTCCTGGGCAAAAAGATAGATATTATTTTCAAGTGGTACCTGCTGTAAAATAAACTCCAGCAGTGATCTGCCCACATTCTGGTTTCTATAGGGCCGTAAAACCGCAAAACGCTCCAGCTTTATACCGGAATCAGTTTTCCGCCAGCGAGCAGTTCCAATAGGACTAATTCCCCATAATGCCAAAATTGAGGTAGAGCGGTCTTCATATTCATCGATTTCTAATTTTTCCGGAACTTTCTGTTCTTTAATGAAAACTTCTCTTCTGATCGCCATTACCTGTTCTTTTTCTCCGCTGGTGACAACCATCTTTAAGGTTAATTCCATTGCATTAATTTCGGATTTTATATTAGCCGAGTCAAGTCCGTTGTGAGCAAAAAGTCGCAGGTATTTATGCCTGCTAACAAGGCGACAATTTTAAGCATAGCCATAGCTATGGTTAAATTTTTCAACGCAGTTAGCAGCTTAAAGAACAAGATTTGGTTGCTCTAATACGGGCTTGGATCGGCAACATGTCGAGTCAAGTCCGTTGTGAGCAAAAAGTCGCAGGGATTTTTAGGCCGATTACAGGGCTCGGCAGTATTCATGCCCGGGAAACCTCTGCTGCTTTGAAGTCAGATTAAATCCTGCTTATATTTTTTATATGCGTAAACATAATAAATCTATCGTTGTTGTGGGCGACCGGGTATTATTAAAACCTGAAAGCGGCGGCAAAAAATCATCATCAGGATTATATCTTCCGCCCAGTGTAATCGAAAAACAGGAAGTCCAATCAGGTATAATTGTAGAAGTAGGCCCAGGCATACCTTTGGGAAATTCTGAAGAAGCTTTTAATGAACCCTGGAATTCCAATGAAATATCTTCAGTAAAATATATGCCGACCCAGGCGGAAATTGGGGACTTGGCGCTTTTTTTGAAAAAAACTTCTATCGAATTAAAAATAGAAGATCAGGACTATCTGATTGTACCGCAATCAGGAATCTTAATCTTAATCAGAGACGAGATAGTTTTGAGTACCAGATGATTAATCCCGGATTCCTTTCCAAATTATAGGGTATATAGACTCTCCGAACAGACCTGTACCGGCCTTATAAAAAATCTTAAGATCGTCTTTTGTAAAAGGAGCGGCTTCGGCAGCGCCATCCTGTGTGTTTCCAAAATAATTACTGGAGTAGGCCAGTAATGATTCTTCGTAACGCACAACTCTCACCGGAAAAACATCAGCTTTAATAGCTGCTATCATATCACGGTCGGAATCACCATAATATAAGTCCAGGTTAAGTTTTTTCATTATTTTATGTTTTGTAGTATACTTGAATCCATTAATTATTTCTTTTGGTGAAAAGAATAATGTTTTATCCAGGGTAACTGGAAAATCCACTATTTCTGTCAGAAATTCGCTTAGGTACCGGCCCTTATCACCGGGTCTCGCTGTTATAAAATATACTTCATGACCATTGGCATGAAAATATTTAATAAGCTCAATGGTAGGAGAAATGGGTGTTGAGTACTGCCTGTCGTGAGTATTGATCCAGGCATAATCAATCACTCCCTTTCCTTCTTTCTGAGCAATGACGAATGCCGGTTCAGAGTATAATACGGTATCATCTATATCAAAACCGACTTTTAATTTACCGGTCTGGGCAGAACAGGCTGCCAAAAAAATAATTAAAAATATTTTTCTCATTATTATTAACCTTTTTACTAAAAATCAGGGCTGAATTTACATACCTTCCATTTGATTTTATAACCCGTATTTTTTACAAACTACGTTAATTTCAAGCATGGTTAAAGCCGGAATCTATATTCATATCCCCTTCTGTAAAACCAAATGCTTCTACTGTGATTTTTATTCTGTTGCGGGACGAGATGAAGTTATTCCGCGGTTCATTAAAGCATTACTTAAAGAAATCGAAAGTTATGAATTAAACAAAAATTGGATTTTTGACACTTTGTTTATTGGCGGCGGTACCCCCAGCCTGATGCAGCCGGGTCAGATAGAATCAATTTTAAAAATTCTTCAGAATAAGTTCGATATTTCACAGATTAAAGAAATTACCATAGAAGCTAATCCGGGAGAAGCACCTCTAAACAAATTAATGGATTTTAAATCTTTGGGCATCAATAGATTATCTATCGGTACTCAATCTCTGAATCGCAGATTATTAGAATTTCTCACCCGAATCCACAGTCCCGAAGATGTATTTAAAACTGTTAAAGCAGCACGAACCGCCGGATTTGATAATATAAACTGTGATCTGATTTTCAATATCCCCGTTCAATCGCTTAACACCTGGAAGACAGATTTAAAAAGCATAATTGCCCTTGATATCGAACATTTATCATGTTATTCATTGACAGTGGAGGAAAATACTCCTTTATTCCAAAATGTTAAACAAGGGAAAATTATTATACCGGGCGAGGACCAAAGTGCTGATTTATATAAATGGACCCAGGATAAACTCCAAAAAACGGGTTATGATCAATACGAAATATCAAATTGGTCAAGTCCCCATAGAGAATGTGCTCATAATCTTCACTACTGGAAGATAGAACCATATCTGGCTTTTGGTCCTTCGGCCCATGGGTTTGACGGACAAAAGCGCTGGTTTAATTATAGAAATTTAGATATTTATCTTAAAGCTGTTGAAAGTGGCAGATCACCTAAAGAACATGAAAATAAAATTACGCCCAGAGAATTCACCAATGAGATTATTGGTTTTGGGCTGAGAACGAAATCAGGAGTTAACCTGGATAAAATTCCACATGCTATGAAAAAAATGGTAATTTCATCGATTCGGAAGGGAAAATTAAAATGGGGTAAATATTTCAAAGAAGAAGGCGAAAAATTAAGCTTAACTCCCTCAGGTTTCGCCTTTGCAGATGCCATAGCCGTTGATCTAATGCTTTAGGTGGTAACTAAAAAAATCAAAGATTTTTTCAATATGTAAAATGTTTTATTTGCTCCCCTTCCTCCCCAATGCTGGCCATGGCTTCCACCCCGATTTCTAAATGCAGGTCTACGTATTTCTTGGTTACTTCTGCGTCCGATTCCTGGGTTTTAATACCTTCCGGTGTCATAGGTGTATCAGAAACCAGGAGCAGGGCGCCTCTGGCAATACCGTTAGCAAATCCAACTAAAAAAATTGTTGCTGTTTCCATATCTATACCCAAAGCTCTGATTTCCCTTAAATATTCCTTAAAATCTTCATCGTGCTCCCAGACTCTCCGATTGGTCGTATATATTACACCGGTACGGTATTCTATTTCCTGTTTAACTAAAATTTGAGAAACGTGTTTATGTAATTTAAAAGTAGGCATGGCAGGTACCTCCAGGGGCAGATAATCGTCACCGGTACCTTCACCGCGTATGGCGGCAATCGGCAGAATAAAATGACCAAGTTCTGTAGATTTTTTTAATCCCCCGCATTTCCCTAAAAATAATACTCCTTGAGGATTAACTGCTGTAAGTAAATCCATAATTGTGGCCGCATTACTGCTGCCTATACCAAAATTTATTATGCTTAAGCCCTGTTTATTTGTACAGCTGGTCATGGGACCATTTTTTCCATTTACAGGTGCATCAAATTTTTTTGCGAAATTTTCAACATAATTCTGGAAATTAGTTAGCAGGATCCAATTTCCGTAATCTTCAGCGGCAGTGCCAGTATAACGCAGAATCCATTTTTTTACAATTTGTTTTTTCTGCATTTCTTATCTCTCTTTTAATGTAAGCGAAATGGGGCAATGATCTGATCCCATGATATCAGCATGAATCCCTGCCTCTTCAATTTCTTCTGTAAATCCTTCATTCATAAAAAAATAATCGATCCTCCAACCTACATTTCTTTCTCTGGCTCCAAAACGGTAAGACCACCATGAATATTGTTCCGGTTCAGGATGAAGCAGCCTGAAAGTATCAACCCAGCCATGGCTTATATATAAATCAAGTTTCTTCCTCTCAACCGGTAAAAATCCCGATGTTTTTTGATTGGCTTTCGGCCGGGCAAGATCCATTTCTTTATGCGCCGTATTCCAGTCTCCGGTAACTATAACATTAAGACCGGATTCAACTTGTTCATTTATAATGGGCAGGAGCTCATCATAAAAATCGAGTTTATATTTTAGCCGCGTTTCATCTTTTTGACCATTTGGAAAATAAATATTATACAATAGAAATCTATCGTGTTCAGTGATTAAAACCCGGCCCTCCTGATCAAATCTCTTTATACCCAATCCCTTCTGGATGTACTGGGGTTCTTTTTTACAAAATGTGGAAACACCGCTATATCCGGCTTTTTCGGCCGAATGCCAGTAAGTAAAATATCCATGATCCTGCAGCAATGCAGATGAAAGTTGCGCTTGATTAGCTTTTGTCTCCTGGAGACAGACAATATCAGGATCAGTTTGTTCCAGCCAGGTTAAAAACTCTTTTCTTTCCGCAGCACGGATTCCATTGACATTCCAACTATAAAGTCTCATTATTTCCTCATGGTTAAGCTGAAAGTTGGATATTATGAATGACTTTAAAAAGAAGAAACAGCTGCAGAAATTTTTGAGCTTGGTATTAAAAAATGCAATAATCCAAGCCGGTATTTTAACATGCGGACAAATAACATGTTGTGATAATTATCACAAATTCTGTTCCATTAATCAAAAAAAATGTAAACTAAATATATAAGTATATTTACACGTAAATCGTAAATTGAAGGTTGATTTAAAATAAAAAAAGGTAATTTTTAATGAATGAACAGGATATAAAATCATTAATCGAAGCAGAGATAAGAGATGCCGAAGTGGAAATAATCGATACAAAAGGTACCGGAAGTCATTTTACGGCACGGGTTATCGCGCCCTTATTCAGGAATTTATCCCTGCTGGATCAGCATCAACTTGTATATAAGGCAGTGGCAGTCCATATGAAAAAAGAAATTCATGCCCTATCAATTAGAACATTCTCCCCGGAAGAATGGGAGACCCAAAAAAAAACGGAGATTTAATATGGAAATATCAGAACAAATAAAAAATGATATAGCAAAAAATCCAGTCATCCTGTTTATGAAAGGTACTAAAGAGAGGCCGATGTGCGGGTTTTCTAAATCCGTAGTGGATATACTTAATCATTATGGGATTAAATATAAAGATATTAATATTCTTGTAAACCCAATGATAAGAGTAAAACTTTCTGAATATTCCGGCTGGCCCACAATCCCTCAATTATTTGTCAAGGGAAAATTAATTGGCGGCGCTGATATAACTCAGGAACTGCATCAGCGTGGAGAACTTTTAGATATATTGGATCTGGATTAACTGCAGAATTATTTTTTTCTCAAAACAATTTGATTTTTAGGGTAACAATCTAATAACTTCGCAACCGATTTTTATCCTGTTCTTTACTGAATCATCAGGGATTAATTCCTGAAGTATTATAGAATTAGCCGGCCCGTTCGTCTAGTGGTTAGGACTCCAGATTTTCATTCTGGCAACAGGGGTTCGATTCCCCTACGGGCTACTATTAACAGGAAATGTTAATTTATGGATATTCCATTCCATTCAATTTTAGTTCACTTTCCCATCGCCTGTATTCCCGCTGCTTTAATCTTTCAACTTCTGATTTTAAGATATCCAAAAATATTCTCCCCCTGGATCAGCCTTTGGCTATTGGGATTTGCGGCACTTTTTTCCATGTTTTCCGCTGTTTCTGGAGAATTGGAATTCTCTAAAGCAGGTGAAATGAATTATTCCACGGAGATACTGCTTCTGCTGAGGCGTCATGCCTTAATAGGTAATTTAGTAACCTGGGGTTCCCTCATAATTTTCATGGGCTGGTTATACCTGTTATTAAAAAATCAGGATGATAAAAGGATTTATAAACTGGCCTTTGCTTTTCTTATTTTACTTACTGCCTGTGTGTTAACGGCTGCTTATTTAGGGGGTAAGCTGGTTTGGATTTACGGTGTGGGCATAGGCTGAAAGAAATAATTAAAACATTCTTTAGCTTGATTAAAAACCATTTAATCTATTGCAGAAATTACAGGGCTAATCCCGCCATGGAGGCCTTCGGAGAATTATTTGATTCCCTCCATATCTTTTAGAATCGTTTCTGCATGGGTATGGACATTCACAGTTTCATAAATTCGTTTTATCAAACCATTTTCGTCTAAAATAAAAGTTTTTCTTTTCGGCAGAAAAAGTCCGGCTGATTCATAATTTTTAGAAGTGTTTTTAGTTTTATCTGAAAGGAGCGGATACGGCAAAGCAAATTTATCCCTGAATTCACGTAATTTATGCGGTGTATCATAACTTATGCCTAAAACAGCAATTCCTTTTTTAATATATTCTTTATTTATGTCGCGGAACCCGCAAGCTTCCTTGATTCACCCGGGAGTATCTGCTTTAACGAAGAAAAAAACAACTACCTTTTGACCTTTGTAATCCGACAGACTGCGAAGGGTACTGTCCTGATCTAATAAACTGAAATCCGGTGCCGGATCTCCTACTTTTAAGGGTTTGGCTGAAGCTGAAAGAAAAGAAACCAGAATTAAAAGCTGAATAAATATTTTCATAAGACTTTTCTCATTAACCTTTCTGAACTTATCAATTTTAAAATTTAATAGTAATTATAATTTGATCATAATTTACGATTTGAATTACTGATTTAAGTAAAAAAGATTTTCATTATTAAAGGGAATTGCTTTAATGCCATAGGTATCAAACAGGGCGCTGGAATCACAGGAGCTTCCCTCCACCAGCATAATAAGCTGATGCCTGTTGACGGGGAACCATAAAAATCGATCTAAAAAGAAAGCTGCTATTTCAGGCCCCCATACAGGAACCGGGATCAACCATTTGGATTTTCCAGCGGCCGAAGCAATCATTTTCAATATTTGATTCCAGGAAAATACATCCGGTCCGCCCAATTCCATAATTTTCCCTACAGCATCGTCATGCTCAAGCGCTTTTACAATTATCCGGGATACATCCTTCACGTGAACGGGTGCAAAATTGAATTTACCGGCCCGTATAAAATTTAAACCTTTAAAAAACGCGGGAGCAGGCAGAGGGATGTCTATTAACTGTTTTTTTAACTGAGAGCAGAATTCGAATTTACTGCGAGGATCTCCGAAAATAACTGAGGGTCTGATAATCGTATATTTTAAACCGCTAAATTTTAAATATTGTTCGGCCAGGAATTTGGTTTTTTGATAAGGAGTACCGAACGAATTAACACCTAAAGCGCTCATTAAAATAAATCTCTCTATTCCGCATTTTAGAGCCAGATTCATTATTCTGCGTGCGGAAATAAAATGTAATTCCTCAAAAGTGATTTTTCGTTTTGGAAATTCTCTTATTATGCCTACCAAATAGATTACAGCATCTGCATTTTTTATAACCCTCAATATATCAGATGTATTAAAAAAGTCACCAACCACCTTAACGCTATCACTAATGAATTCAGCTTTTTCCGGGTTTCTTACCAGGACAATTGGATCATGTCCGGCATTTAACAGCTCTTCCACAAGGTAACTGCCTACAAAACCAGATCCTCCGAATACGGCAATTTTCATGGAAGTATTTTAATAAAGAAATAATAAATAACCGCCGAATTAAGAAATCTAAATGGAAGAAGTAGATAAAGAAACTTTCCAGAATTTTACAATTTCTTATAAACCTTTACAGATTTGAAACTTTTGAAAGGTTTTTTTACAGCATTAAAAAATGTATTCCTAACCGCTGTGAAGAAATCTCCCTAAAATAATATGACCAGGTTAATGACAAATTAAAATTGCGTCAAACTGTCTTGTTCAAGACAATCTATGGGACCTGATAAGTGTAATCTAAAAGCCTGAATATCAGTTTAAGAGGTCAAAATGAAAGCTATAATTTACCTAACCTTGGGCTTTGTCCTATCCGGATGCAACGACCCTTTGACTATAAATGAGGTTAGCCACGAAAATGAATCCGAATGGCTGATAGACACCAATTACCTGCGAAACGGCTGTTTTTCCGGTAAAGATTGTATTCCCAGTTTGCAGTCTCCCTCAAAATCGGGAATAAACGGCACGAACCTGGAATTTTTAGACGACGATGATTTAGTAGTGGGCGTCTGGAATGGATCGGAGTTTGTTGCCTACCCCCATCCCATTTTGGACTGGCATGAAATCATCAATGAAACCAGTTATTCCATCTCCTATTGTCCCCTAACCGGCAGTGCAATACACATGAAAACCACTGGTGAGTATGGTGTCTCCGGCTTATTATATAACAGTAACTTAATAATGTACGATCGAAATACCGGAAGTTACTGGCCCCAGATGTTTCTTAAATCCGCTGCCGGAATTCGGCAGGGTGACGATACAGTTTTAAAAACAATGATTGAAACTACCTGGAAAAATTGGAAAAATTTATTTCCGTATTCAAAAGTTATTAATTCCAAAACCGGACATTCCAGGAATTACAGGCGGTTTCCCTACAATCAATATAAAACATGTAATTCTGAAAATTGCGGGGATTACATTTATTTTCCCGTATCCACGGTAGACAAGCGCCTGCCGGCCAAGGAAAGGGTTTTATCCATAATTTTCCATAATTCTCAAAAAGCATATCAAATTAGTAAATACCGTCAGCCAATAATTTTCAATGAAACCATGGAAGGAATCTCCCTGGCCGTTGTGGTCTCGGGAATAGATAATATTGCCGTAGCCTTCAAAACCTCTGAAAATTTAAAGATTGACGTTTGGGATTTGGAGGCAGGCAATTTGGTTTTAAGTAATGATCTGGGGGATAAATGGAATATCATGGGAAGATCAATAACTGGAAATAACCATTTAATACCTGCTCCGGCCTATATATCGTACTGGTTTGCCCAGGCTGCTTTTTACCCTGGCACAAAGATTCAGCAATGAAGCTGATCCGGTCCCTTTACCTCCTTGGGATATTTTTCCTCGGATCAGCAACCGGCCAAGTATGTTGTACCCTGGTGGGCGCTCTAGATCAGGGAGGCAGTGTCTCCTCTGCCCAATGGGGTACACACTGGCCGTCATTATTTGAAGACAGGCGACCAACCCGCTGGAGTGCTGGTTTCGACATGGCACATTCTGACGACCGGCACCTCAATATCCAGTATTCCGGGGCAATTGGTTTTTTTGGACAAATAAGTCATTATGCCGGCATGTTTTCCGTGATCTATCTCCAGCTTGAAACGGGCAGGCTTGAACTGGCAGAATTCATTTCTTTCAATCAAACCTCCAGTATAATAACTCAAACAGGATTAAGAACAGGCCTGCGCCGACTATTAAACCGCCGCAGAGGTTTTATTCATGCTGAATTTTACTATCCTTCAAAACCAAAATTTTCAAATAATAATTTTGAATTCAAGACCGGGTCTGTGCCAGCGGTTTCCTTAGGCTGGCTCAATACCTTCCAGACGCTCGGTTTTCTGAAAAATCATTTAAATATTCAAAGTTATGCTCTTTCCATTTCTTATAAAAAAAATATAAGAGTTAAAAATAATGTTTTCCTGGACGATAAACTTAATATTTTTTTTTCAACGACCTTCAAGCGCCTGAAAGCCATAAAATTGTCGCCCTTTACGGACATATCTGTAAAAAAACTGATTGCACCCCTTTCTCCCTGGGATGTAAACCGTCAAACCAGATGGCTTGGATCCCTAAGTCTGGGCCTGGAGTTAAATTCATCCAATCATAAGTGGAATTTTTTACTGCTTCGTATGAAAATGCCGATTCTGCTCTGGGCCTCAAAAGTGGGCTTTCCTGATGGTACGGAACCGGTGGCGGGCCTTTCCCTTTCACTTAACTTAGAGAATCTATTCAGGCAGAAATAAGCGCTTCCGTCTCGAGGAAAATCGCGCATCAATTCTTAAACCACTTAAAATTTCTGCTTTTATTAAAGTCCTAATTATTCAATAAAATAATAGATTCTTCCTTAAACAAGTCCTGGGGCTGCAATCCAATTTTTTTATATAATTCAGGGGGAACACCGATATCTGCTAAATATAACTGTCCGGCTTTCTCCCGGCCGGGAGATATTATTAAACCGGTTTTGGGCAAAGCCAAGGTTAGGGTGGTTCGAGCTTTAATACATAATTTTCCAACCGAACCGTCCGTAGAATTCAATCCGGAAGGAACATCAAGAGCCAAAATTCTGGAATTCCCGCTCTTATTTATTTCCTTGATTATTCTCGCCGATTCACCCCGCATATTTCCCTTTAGACCATAACCCACAAGAGCATCTATAATCAGATCGGCTTCTTTAAAAATGGCTGGCGGAATACCGCCTTTTGAATTAATCAGCTGCACAGGTAACTTTTTTAAGGTATACAAACGCTTCAGCACAGCCGGTTTTAACTTTTCACTCTCTCCTCCGGCCAGGATTACGCTAACATTCACTCCGCGATTTGAGAGGTACCGGGCTGCTGTTAAGCCACCTCCGCCATTATGGCCCTTTCCCGCAGCCACCACAATTTTCAGAGAATCTAATTTTTTTCCGGATCCAATGATTTTTAGAGCCAGATCAGCCAGATTTCTTCCAGCCATTTCCATCATTTGGCTTAATTCAATCCCAAATTCAAACTCCATTAAATCATCAATGGAGCGCATTTCTTCGGCGCTGACAACAGCCGGTATTATATCAGTCATTTCCTTTTTGCAGGGCATATTCGAATTGTTCCGCGGAATGAAAACCCGCCTGACTATATACAAGTTTTCCCGACCTGTCAAAAACCAGAATTGCAGGCAATGCGGATACTCCATATAAACGGGCCTGTGCCAGTCCAATTTTTGTATCTACATTCACCTTGATTGAAATGAAATTACCCAATATTGATTTTATCTTTTTATCCGTATAAGTTTGCTTGTCCATCTTGTTGCAGAAATGACACCAGTCCGCATGAAATTTAACAACCACAGGTTTTTTCCGGGATTTCCCGGCTTCCAGGGCAGCCGGCAGGGAAAGTTCATCGAAAGCCGGATTTGTTTCACTTTTCAAACCAGCGGATAACCCTGAGATCAGGAATATTAAATTGAAGATTAATATGAATTTTTTATTTAACATGGGTAACCTTTAATTAATTACAGCTTAAAATTACTATTTTCATTTTATTTTGACTGTCACAATCGCGACAAGAATTCAGATTATCACTTTTCGAAATTAGTCCCGGATCAAATCTGCATTGCAGGGCAAATGACTGGCAACGAGAAAAATTAAGAGATTTTTATATACAACACTGACGGAACACTAATTTATGATTTCTCCAGGGCTTAGCGCCGGCCTCGATTCCGGTCAGAAGATGTTTTCCTCTCATAAATTCTTCCATTTAACTACTATAAAACTACCGGCAGATTCAACTGCACTGGTAATTTTCACCCGATTCACTTTCTGATAATCAAATTCAACAGAGAATTCTCGAGTGTTGTTATTGAAGTTATGATTGTGAATTCCTTTCAGCCCTTCCAGGGCTTTGCCGATATCTTCCGGTCACCCGCTTCAGAGGATACCGCCCCTGATAGTCATCCCTTCTACCTGGAAGGCGGCTTTTTTAATCTTTACCTCCCCGGTACATGCGGTAATCACACTAATTAGAATAATCCCGAAATAAACTGTTAAAAGTTTCAGCATTAATTTATCCGTAGATCTTTACCAGATCGTCGTAGCCCCCAATTGCCTGGCCGTCAATAATAATTTGAGGAACTGTCATTCCCTTTCCAAGGCTAAGCAGGTCCTGGCGGCTGAGTCCTTCTTTGTCAATATTAATTTCATCATAAGCCCAGCCCTTTTTTTTAAAAAAGTGTTTGGCTGCTGTACAATATCCGCACCAGGCGGTAGTATAAATTTTAATATTTTTCACAAATATTTCCTTTTATTCATTGAATTCAGAAAGAACCTCTTCCTGATCACTGTCAGAAATTAATAATTAATATCCATATTAAAAACAGACCTGGAAAATTTAGAACCGGGGCTACCCATTTTATAATGAAATTCGATTAAGACCAATAAAATGGAATTACAGGTTTATGTGCCCCCAAGCTTTCAACCTTCTCCGTAAACTGCACCCGCAACTGATCCATAGGCCATATGTGTAAATAAACTGCCCATTATCATAAGTAAATTACCTCCCGAGAATAGGCCCATCCCCATCATTGGCATTACCATTATTTGCGCAATTAAAAAAGGAACTAGACTCCAGATTAATCCTCGTTTCCATCCATCAGAAGGTAATATATTTAGAAAAAATGCCCCATAAATACCTGTTAAAACTATGCCGATAACAAAGTGCATCATCCAGCCTATAAGATAGGGCATGGGCATGATAGGATTCATTGTTCCCAGCATATTGCCCATATCCATTTTTGGTAATCCCATCATAGGACCCAAAAACATAATAACAGTAAATGCAAATGTACCGGCCAGACCGGCTGTAACTGTTTTTTGATAATTTAAATTCATGTTGTTCTCCTTTTTTATTAAGCTGAGTTTCTCGGGGGATTAATAGGCAATTTTTCCTCCAGGTCCAGATTTTCTAATTTCTGAATGAATGCCTGCTGATTAAAACTACCCAAATACCATAAAATTCCATTTACCCAAACTGCCGGTGTAATAAATGGCTGTGCTTTTTCTGGTAGATTATCTCCTTTTTCCAAGTCGAAAATCTGCAGCTTTACATCAAGATTCTGAGATTGGAAACTCTTTAAAGTCATAGACACGGTTTCGCATTTATGACATGAGCCCCGCATAATCAAGTGAATCATGATAGGGTTTTTGTAATTATGATAGTATTTTTCCATGGACCAGTCTACAAATCTCAGCAATGGAAAAATGTCTACCAAATGACAAATTACTTATTTATTTACCCAGTTTTTATCCAAGATTTTAAAATATCGACGTGAATACTTAATTTTATCCTGCCCCACAAGATCATTCAAAACCATATTTACGGTTTGGCGAGCCGTGGCTGTTAAATCAGCAATTTCCTGGTGAGTTAAAAAAGGACGTACAATTATACCGTCGACCAGTTCCTTTCCGAAAGTATTACCGTAACGGCGTAAAAAAGCAATAATCCTCTCTTGCGCATTCTTAAATACAAGATCTTCTACATGGGCTTCAATCTTGCGTATTTTCCAGCCCATAAATTTGGTAATACTTAAGTTCAGTTGGGGTGAAGCGTTCATAAATTCCTGCAATCGATCTTTACCGATTGAACAAATAATTGCGTCTTCAACAACTTCGGCTATATTTTCATGAACTTCCTGTCCCAATAATGAGCTTTCACCAAAAATTTCACCGGGCCCCAAAAGATCTAATGTTGTTGTTCGACCGTCCTCAGAAATTCTTGATATTTTAATTTTTCCTTCTTTAAGAAAATAGATGGTATCGGATGCTTCTTCGGGAAAGTAAATAATTTCCTTTTTTGGTGTTTGACGCATATGGCTTTCGGAACTGAGCAGCTTCAGGGATTTTTCCTCCATTCCTTTTAAAATATTCAATCCGTGTAAATACCAGAGTTTTGTTTTTTCAGCCATGATTCACCTCTTTTTCAATAAAATAAAAAAATTCTTAATCGCAATATTTTTTATTTCAGCTAAGTCTAAGTTATCATATTTATCAAATCCAAAAACTTCCTGCCCGATCACCAGCATCAGGATGGAACTATGAAATAAGCGAACATGAATTAAAGACTTAATTTTTTTATCGTATCCCCAATGAACTTTACCATATTCAATTCGATTATTTAATATACTGTGAAACCCGTTTTTTATTTTCTCGTATTTTTGAAAAGCGGCAGAATGTTGGTCCATACTGATCTGCAGCAATAGGCGCAAATATGATTTTCGCTGTGGATTTGCGACTATCATGCTTTCCAGATATGTATTAATATAATCCTTAAAATCAGACTCACTGGTAATGTTTTCCGGATTTACCAGGGGATGGTTAGTATTCAAATATCTTTGGATGATTCCATCAAATATTTCTTCCTTAGAGTTGAAATATTTAAAAAGGGCTCCTTCAGAAATATTCGCTCTGCGTGCGATTTCGGCTGTGCGAATTGCAGCCAGCGGTTTTTCACCCGCTAATTCAAGAGTACAGTCCAAAATCTGTTTATATCGTTCTTTACCCTTCATATTTATTTACTTTTTATTAGCAATAACCTAGTCCTGTTCTTAAATCAGCATTCATCAGTTTGAATAATTTTTCCGTCCTAATCCAGAATTTCCAACATTCCGGCACTATTGTTCTGTTTTTTTCGAAAAATTCAGTTTTAGCGCTGGATACATGATTTCGATACAGCGTTTGTACATTTTGTTTTAGAGAAGAGGGTAACATAATATTAAGTATAGTTGAATCTACTCTCGCTAATTAATATCAAAATATAATATAATAAAAAATCAGAGATTTTTCTGTAAGAACAATGACCTGCTCCCAATCCTTAAGTCAGTTCCACTACGCTGCTGACTCAAGTTCCGGGTTTATTAAAAAGTGACGGGTAACTGTAAAAAATTCATAGAATTTTTTAAACAATACTTTGATATTAAATAGTTTAACCTTAAACTAATATCATGGGAACCAGACATAAAGGTACTATTGCTGAAATCAGGGCTTTAAATACATGGATAAAAATGGTTAGAGCCTTAGGTAAAATAAAACCATTAATAGAGGGACATTTGCAATCAGAAGGATTAACCCCGGCTCAATTCGGAGTGCTGGAGATTCTATATCATCTCGGTCCTCTATGCCAAAAAGAAATCAGTGAAAAACAGCTTTCATCAGCTGGAAATATTACCATGGTGGTGAACAATTTAGAAAAACTAAAGTTGGTTAAAAGGGATCGTAATCCTGAGGATAAACGGTATTACAAAGTTCGTCTTACGGAAGAAGGTCTAAAGAAAATAAAAATTGTATTTTTAAAACATACCGCTAAAATCATGAATGTATTTTCAGTTTTAACTAAAACAGAACAGGTAGAATTATCAAGACTATCAAAAAAATCGGTATGGCAGGATTATCATGAATTACTCAATAAAAAAAATCATTCTATTAACCTTTATTTTCATTCAATTAAATGCACTTTCAGGTAAACAGGGAAATGAAACTCGGTTCGACATAAACCTGGACAAAAGTTCTTTGCACTGGTCCGGTAAAAAAGTAACGGGGGAACATTATGGTACTATTCAATTGTCGTCAGGAACAGTTAATTTTAAAAAAAATAAGATCAGCGGCGGTAATTTTTTGATTGATATGACCAGTATTGAAAATATGGATATAAAATCTGAAAAATGGAAACTTAAGCTGGAAAATCATTTAAAATCTGATGATTTTTTTAACGCAGACAGTTTTCCAACAGCTAATTTTATTATTACAAGTGCCAAAATTAATTCAAGAAAATTATTTAAATCCAATGATTACGAAATTACAGGAATTCTAACTATTAAAGGCATTTCTAATGAAATCAAATTTCCCGCTCAAGTGGAGCGTCAAAATTCCGGGTTCAGAGCTAATGGAGAAATAAGTATTGATAGGACGCTGTGGGATATTCGTTACAAATCGGGGAAATTTTTTAAAAATCTCGAAGAAAAAATGATCTACGATAATTTTTCGATAACGTTCAAATTAGAAACAAAGCAGTAATAGTGTCGTGTCAAGCCTGTATTAGTGCAACCAAGTCTAGTTATTTTAGCCGTAAACTTCGTTGAAAATTTTAACTTAAGCCCAAGGCTATTCTGAAAATTTTCGCCTTGTTAACAGGCAAAAATTCCTGCAACTTTTTACTGAAAAACTTGACGCTACACGAGCATTCAAAATGAAAAAAAAAGCAGCAAGATCAGTAAAATTATTATATGATGGAGAACCGGTCATGGATGGGGCCGGTGTAAAAATCACACGAATGATCGGTACACGGGAATTGAATTATATAGACCCATTTTTACTGCTTGATCAATTTAAAAGTGAAAATTCTGATGATTATATGGCGGGCTTTCCAAACCATCCCCACCGTGGTTTTGAAACAGTGACATATATGATACATGGATTATCGCGCCACCAGGATTCGATGGGATATTCAGGCCTTCTTACCCAGGGATCTGCTCAATGGATGACAGCCGGGAAGGGAGTTGTGCACAGTGAAATGCCAGAGCCGGATCAGGGTTTATTATGGGGATACCAATTGTGGGTAAATTTACCTGCAAAATTGAAAATGACCGAACCCAGATACCAGGACATTCCAAGCGATAATATTCCTGAATTCAGGCAGGGTGGTGAATTAGTGAGAATTATTGCAGGAGAATATTCAAGTCTAAAAGGTGCTGCCGAAACCTTAACCGACGTTTTGTACTTCGACGTTCACTTGGAAGCAAATTATAATTTTACTTATGATCTTGAAAATGGAAAGAATGGGTTTATTTATGTTTATAGAGGCAGCCTGAATATGGATTCAAAAAATGTTAAAAAGGGTATTCTTGCGCTTTTGGGATCAGAGGGGCCCATTGATCTTAAATCCGGACCAAAAGGAGCTAATTTTTTATTTATTGCCGGAGCACCCTTAAATGAGCCCATTGTCCGGGGTGGACCATTTGTAATGAATACGAGAGGCGAAATAATGCAGGCTTTTGCGGATTTTCAATAAAGCTATGCTGCAAAAATAGGTTTTAGCGGTACTAAAACCAGGAATTAATAATATCAGTTATAAATATATCCATGAAACACCTTAATTTCATTTTAATAACCTGCCTCTTAAGTCTCACCCCTGCCCAAAATCAGCAAGAAGAGAAATTAATGACTAAAATAATTCATAAAACAGAATCTGAATGGCAAACTTGTCTGACACCTCAAGAATATAAAGTACTGCGCCAAAAAAGTACGGAATTAGCCTTTTCCGGTAAATATTATAAACATGATTTGCAGGGTATTTACGTTTGCGCTGCGTGCGGACTTGAATTATTTCAATCTGACAGGAAGTATGATTCCGGCTCCGGCTGGCCCAGTTTCTGGGAAGCGATTGATCAGAAAAGAATCGTTGAAAGAAAGGACGATACTTTTGGAATGACCAGGATTGAAATTGCGTGCGGAAGGTGCTCCTCTCATTTAGGCCATCTTTTTCCTGATGGACCCAAGCCCACGGGCGACAGGTATTGTGTGAATTCTGTTTCTTTGGATTTCAAAGAAATTGATAAAACAC
>JAZFSI010000193.1:0-13905 GCA_036446075.1 Fidelibacterota bacterium | reverse complement strand
ATCAGTGTTGTCGTTATCATTTTCAAAATGAATATTAGAGCCAAAAATCTAGCAGTTATTTATGAGGAATAACAGGAGGTATCCAGTTTGCTGAATTTATTAAGAAAACTTGGACTACCCATTAATGCATCAGTTCATGGAGGTCAAATCGACGAAATTATTGGATTGTTACATTGGCTGATGCTGTTTCTATTTTTGGGCTGGGGAATATTTTTTATTTATACATTGATAAGATTTCGGGCAAAACATAATAAAAATGCTGATTATGGAGGCGTCAAAAGTCATTTATCTTCAGGTCTGGAAGTTGCAGTGGCCTTAATTGAATTTGTTATATTAATTGGATTCGCCATACCCATCTGGGCCGCCAGAGTAAATTCTGTTCCCAACCGGGCCGACGGGGCTGAAACAATCCGGGTTGTGGCGCAGCAATATGTCTGGAATATACATTATTCCGGGCCTGACGGAATTTTCGGTGAAACCAGGATTGATCTTATGGATGAAGCCGAAAATCCGATTGGTTTAAACCGCTCTGATCCCAATGGAAAAGATGATTTTTATACAGTTAATCAGCTCCATATTCCCGTACATAAACCCATTCTAATTAATTTAACATCCAAAGATGTTATTCATAGTTTTTCTCTTCCTGAATTCAGGGTAAAACAGGATGTGATTCCGGGCATGAGTATTCCGGTCTGGTTCGAGGCAGAAATGACTACCAGGGAATATTTAAAATCAATTGAGGATACTCCCAGAGCTGGAAAAGGATTCCAGATTGCCTGCGCGCAACTTTGCGGATTAGGGCATTATCGCATGCGGGGATTCCTTACAGTTCATTCTGAAGAAGATTACTCAGACTGGCTGGCTGAGCAGGCCGAGTATTTGGAAGAGTTAGAAGATGAGGAAGACTGGGGAGATGATTTTTAAAATTCACTTTGGAAGCAGGCAGTACTTTATTTGTTTCAAACACAAGCTGGGCAGAGTTTATTTTTTTCATCAATGAAATTATCGAAATAATATGAAACTGCAAAAACAGGCAAAAAATTCAGTTCTATCCGGATATCTGGAATTAACTAAACCTAATATATTATCTTTGGTGCTGGTAACAACCGTGCTGGGATATTATATGGCCGGATTTAAAAATGGAGATTGGCAAACCTTTATTTTTACATTATTGGGAACAGCTCTGGCCGCCGGAGGATCCGGAGCATTAAATCATTACCTGGAAAGGGATTATGACAAACTTATGGTTCGAACCCGCAATCGGCCCATACCCTCAGGATTAATAGAACCACAAAATGTTTTATTTTTCGGTCTTGTTCTGGTGCTGCTGGGTACTGTTATTTTGGCGGCAGGGGTAAATATAATTACTGGTTTTCTATCTCTATTGACTTCTTTTCTTTATATCCTGGTCTATACTCCTTTGAAGCGAATTACATGGCTGAACACATCCGTTGGAGCTATTCCCGGCGCATTACCCGCATTGGGAGGGTGGACAGCCGCAGCCGGCAGCATTGAGGCAGGAGCCTGGATTTTGTTTGCAATTATGTATTTGTGGCAGCATCCTCATTTTTATGCCATTGCCTGGATGTGCAAGGACGATTTTGCCCGGGCAGGATTTAAAATGCTGCCCGTAGTTGAACCGGGCGGATCAAAAACCATACGTCAAATATTCTGGCATTTAATCCTGCTTTTTCCTATTTTAAGTCTGCCTTTTTTTCTGGGCATCCTTTCTTATTTTTATCTGATCTGCAGTATTATACTTGCTCTGCTATTTTTCCTGTCGGCTTTTCCATTAGCCCTAAATCGCAGCCGGCGCTCAGCTCTGGTATTACTCAAATCGTCCGTATTTTTTTTACCGATTCTGTTAATAATAATCATTGCAGATAAAGGAATTTAATATGTCGAAATCATTAGGGGCGCTTAGCATCAGTTCTGCAGCCCTGCTGCTGATTATTTTACTTTACAGGTTAATGTCAGAATCCTCCGTTCAATTACCAGTATTGGGGCATGTACCGGAATTTTCCCTGGTTAACAGCCGGGAGGAAATAACGACCAGGGAGAAATTAAAAGGGAAAGTCTGGATTGCAGATTTTATCTTTACAACATGCGCCGGTCCCTGTCCTATAATGAGTACTAAAATGGCAGAGATATCCGATCATTTTCTTAAGAAAATTGATGTCGGTCTGGTTTCTATCAGTGTAAATCCTGATTATGATACACCCCAGGTACTTTCCGCCTATGCCCAAAAATTTACCGGGAACACGGAGAAGTGGCAATTTTTAACTGGTGATTATGATGATATTCAGAATATTATCGTAAATGGTTTTAAAATTGGAGACCCTGATGAAATCGTGTTTCATAGTACAAAATTTGCCCTTGTAGATCGCCACAGCCGCATACGCGGGTATTACGGAGGGTTGGAAAATGAAGAAATCGAACGCTTAAAAAAGGATATTTTAGTACTTTTAGACGAGAGCTGATTAATCTGAAATCTGCCAACTGCCTGCCCTGTAGGGAGCGGTGCGACCGTATCAGGGACTTCCTGGTTTTCCCGTCACCTTCTTTCCAAATGCTTTACCAGCCCACCGTATTTTTTATCAATTTCAAAACCCAGGCTATAAAAATATCCGGCCTGAAAAAATCCTACGGTTAAATGTTTGTAATTTTTAAAGCGTAAACGATTGAATAATTCTTCTCCTAATCTTTTACTCAAATGCCTTTTTTGAAAAGCAGGTGCAATTACAATTTTTTCTAAATGGCATATATCAGGTCCACTTTTTTTCCAGAAAACACCGCCCGTAAGGTGATCTCTTTTATCAAAAATAAATAAAAATTCATGTTCAATTTGAAATTCCACCTGTAAATTAGCTTCGAGCATCAGTTTGTGAAAGCGGGCGATTTCCTTTGGGAACAAGGGGGGGCGAATGCGATAATGGTCTCGATTATCATCCTCCACAATAACGGCCAGATCCAAATGTCCTCCGGAACCGATTTCACGAGATATAAGTTCAGTATAATCTGCTGCATCTACATGCTCAAATACAAACCTTGTGATAAAATATTTTTCATCCTCTGTTAAATCTATTTCTTCGTGAATATTATGAAGTTTTAAAGAAAATTCTTCTTCTGTGTTTTTTCCTTGGCGCAAATTGTTGCTTAATTCACTAAATCGGGTCTTAAGCTGTTGAGAGGAATCCTTAAAAGCCGTCATCATAAAAAATCGTAATCTTGTTTCTGGATAAATATCCGACACATTTTTTAAACCGTAATCCTTGTATAAATCCTGAATCAGTACAGCGCGGGCCTTTTTGGTTGCCTCGGGATTTAATTCAAGCCAGCGCTCATATCTCAAAGCAGCGAAAATAACCTGTTTTGTCAATAATCCATGATTTTTGATTTCGTCTATGAATAGCTGAACTCGCTCCGGGGTTAATCCCATCTTAAAAGCTGAATTATCACCATTTTTCAGAGCTTCGGCTAAATCGAGTATCAGGGTATAACCCTCTTCTGGCCCGAATACTTCCATTACAGAAGTGAACAAAATTTCCCAATCGGCCATTTTTCTCAAGCCCGAATATTGTTTTTCTGGTTCAAGCATGTAATTTTGATAAATGGACAGCAGAACAGCGAGGATTCTAGTTTCCTTTTTCCGCTTAGAAATGGATATTATTCGTTTTCCAACAGCATAATCAAATTCGGAAATTATTAGATTGCTGATTGAGGGTAAGGATAAAAAGAGGGTACGATTTGTTCTTTTCCAAAACTCCAGATATGCCGCGGTTCCATCCCAGATAAAATGAAGCCAGCGCATGCGCCAGCGATCAAGATGGGTTCCAGCTTCAATTTCAGGTTTGTTTCGATCCAAATAATGTTTGACTGTTTCACCGGCATTGTACTCTTCCGTAAAAATTTTATGGTCCGGCCATTCTCCTCCAAAATCTCCTACAAGTTTGGATCCATGCAGCAGGGATCCGGTAATAATAAACCAATTCTTCTCTTTTTCCATTTTATCTTTATCATATTCATAAAGATTGATCACTACGTTAAAAGCGATATTATTCCTGGTTTGCAGCAATATTCTGAATACATTTTTCCGGCTGCCTTGTCCCAGAAAAGTAATCCACACTCCTTCCGGTTTTATATCCTTCAAATCCAGTAAATATCCCTGGAAAAAAATATATACAGCTTCTCTGATTAAGTCAGTTTCCGAGATAGCTTTCAATAAAGACAGCCTATATTTTGAGGGAACTGACTCATGAAATACGATTACCTTTTTCCAGCTGTAATTCTGTCCGGAATCCAGGTCTAAATCCTGATTTTGAGGAGAGCTTATCCAGGCTCTGAAATTTTCCGTTAATTTCTGCTGATTTTTCGCTGCATAAGAGGCCAGTGATTGTTCGTGGATAGTTTGATACCACCAGATAAGTTCGGCCCGAATTCGGGCATACCAGTCAGGATAAAACTCCCCGAAGGAAGTAATTAAACGCAAGAGTGCCCTGGAAATTATAATTTCTTCTGAATTGAATGAATTTTTCAGGCGATATTCAGCCAGAATTTCAAGCATTGAGACACCCTGCCGGGGAGTTAATTTTTCCTTATTTATTTGAGGAAATTCCGAGCTTCCCCTGACCTGGAACTGCCGGCAGATTTCTAAAAATAAATCAATAAAGATTTTACCGGAAACATGGGGCAGAAGATATTCCAGAGACAGCAATCTCAGGTTTAGATCGGGGTGGTGCTGAATCCTTAATAATAAATGCTGAGTTAAAATTGCAAAATTTGAATCTTTTTTAAAAACGAGGCCGAAATAAGGTAATACGGTTTTTTCCATTGAGGCGGAACCGCTCAGAGCGGCCTGGGCCAGGATATGGAGGTTTTTAAGGTTGATTTTAAATCCCCGGTTCTCCTGAGATAATTGAGCTGTTGTAATTTCGTTCTTAAATGGAAGTCTATCCACAGCAAGCCGCAGGCCAGGGTAATTTTTAAACGAATTTATTCTAAATAAGCTATCACCCATAAATTGGACAAAATCGGAATTTCCAAGCCATAATTTAGGATCCTGAATTAATTTACCAAGATTTATGATATTGATATTTGCGTGATAGAAAAAATCTCCGATTTTAACAAAATCGGATCCCCAATTTAAAATCAGCTCACTTTTTGATTCGTATCTGCTGAGTTTTTCACCATCCCAGGATATATCTCCCCTGACCAATTTTTTTTCTCTAAGCAGCCAATTTGGAATTCGTATTTCAAAACCGTTATGAGTTATACTAATGAAACTTTTGGCATAAAGTGGTTTAATAACGTCGGCAAAATGTTTTAGTATGATTTTTCTTCTGAATGTATTCTTGGGCGTCAATTCTCCTTTTTCAACTGAAAAATTCCGGTGAATCAGAGTAAAGTTGATAATTCTTTCATAAGCGGGAAGAAAATTATTAACAGAAAAAACCAGCGATCTGAAATATGTATTTTTTTCTTCAGTACCGAAGTTCACCATGTCAAATTTACTTTTATCAGGTTCCGGGTAAATTAGGACTGTATTATAATTTAATCCGTCTCCGACCAGAAATACTGCTTTAACGGCTTCAAAATCCTGGAATAAATTTTCTATTTTCTGAGGAGAAATAGTTTGTCCGCGGGTATTTTTATAAATCTCCTTTTTTCGATCAATTATGAAATAATGATCCTTTTTGATTTTGAAGATATCTCCGCTATGGAACCAGCCCTGACTGTAAGAACCCCCTATGTCATTCTTTAAGTATCCCGGAGAAATATAAGGACCCCGCATTAATAATTCCTTATCTTCGGCAAGCATTAGCTCAACTCCGGGTAATTTAATACCTACAGAATCTGGTAGATATTTTCCCGGAGGCGTCATGGTTATACCACCTGTTGCCTCGGTCATTCCATAACCGCTCATAAGTTGAATTCCGTTTTCCTGAAAGAATCGAAATGTATCGGGATCCAGATACCCTGCAGCTGATAGTCCCCATTTCAGTGAACCTCCGGTCAATTCTTTAAGACATTTTTTAATATCTTCCGGCCCGGATCTCTCCCTGGATATTCTACTATAAACCTGTTCTTGGATTTGAATCCAGCGTTTGGGGATGCTGATAAAAATAGATGGGTTTGCCCGCTTGAAATCTTTGAATAGAGCATTAAGAGAAGTGGATTCTGCAAACGTATAAGAAGCCCCCCAGAAAATCGATCCCAGCAACTCAAAAAAACGGCCAAAGGTATGATATAACGGCAAATAACATAAAAATTTATCATGGGGACCAATGTCAGGAAGAGCCAGGGCCCTGGCAAACCGTTTGCTGATTATATTGGTTTGGGTAAAAATTATGCCTTTGGGGTAATCCGTAGTGCCGGACGTATACAAAATAGTAGCTGCTGAATCCAGGCTGCGCGTCCTATTATTATTATTCTGCAATTGAAGATCCGGATTCATAAAATCATTCCACCCGATACCAGGCAGAGAATTGTCATTGCGGTTATTTAAATGAATTACCTGGATATTTTTAAGGTCTAATTTGGCCTCCTGGAGCGTTTGCTGGGATTTTTGATCTCCTAAAAATAAATGTGTAATGCTGCTATGGTTAATAACATATTGGATATGATCAGGAGAAAGATTAATGGAGATCGGTACCACCCTGATATGGAAAGCCAGGCAGGCCAGATCAACCAGCGCTCCCCTGACGGAATTTGGAGTAAATATTCCTACAGTTAAATTTTCATGCTGCTTAGAAAGTAATACTTTGCCGATTGATTGGATCCGGGTCCAGGCCTGCCCGTAGTTTAAATCAAGAACATTATCTCCTTCAAAAGATCTGAACAGAATTTCCGTCCCATATGTTTCAGCCCGCTGTTTAAATAAAGCGCCAAAATCATAATTTGATAATTGAATTAATTTTAAAACAAGCTTAAACCATTCTTCAATTTTACCGGATCGGTTAATAGCCTGATTCACGGCAGGTAAATGCCCCAGCTCAAGAAACCGGCCTGCGGACTTTCTTAAATTATTATTAACAATTTTAGTTCCCAGGTCAAATAATTCCCTGGTACTGGCAAGACCGCCGCGGGCATTATGAAGCAGGTCTTGAATCTGATTTAGATCATTTGGCATAGGTAAAATCTATGCATATAAGTGGATTGGTTTCAGCTTGTTCATTAGCCTAATTTATACTTATCATTCGAGGTAGATTATAGACCTATCAAAGTTCAACTCCCCTTGAGGGATAGGATATGAAAATAAATAAACCAAGCCCGCCGCAGATATATTCATCACTGGAATTAGCCGAAAGTATCAACAAGGCTCCCTCCATTCTTAAGTTTCATATTAAAAATTTAGAAGAGCAGATCCATAAATTATCAGAAATAGGTCTGGCACTTTCGCGTGAAAAAGATATGAACCGCTTGCTGGAATTAATACTTCTGGAAGCAAAAAGAATCGCCAATGCGGACGCCGGAACTCTGTATATGGCTACAGATGAACAATCCCTGAAATTTGAAATTATAATGACCGATTCTCTGAAATTCCACATGGGGGGGACTTCAGGCAAAGAAATTCCTTTTTATCCGGTCAAGTTATATTTAGAGAACGGTGAACCCAATAATCATAATGTTTCTGCCAATGTCGGGCTCTCAGGAATAACATTAAATATTCCTGATGCTTATAAGGCCGAGGGCTTTGATTTTTCCGGTGCCATTGCTTTTGATAAAAAAACAGGATATCGCTCAAAATCCTTCCTGACAGTACCCCTGAAAAACCACCAAGATGAAATTATCGGCGTATTACAGCTCTTAAACGCTCAGGATGAAAAGTCGGGAGAAATAATTTCTTTTTCTAAAGAGATTCAGGACAGGGTAGAAGCACTGTCAAGCCAGGCGGCCATTGCTGTGACCAATAAAAATCTTATCCGCGATCTGGAAAATTTATTTGAATCCTTCATTAAATTAATCGCTTCCGCAATTGATTCAAAATCACCTTATACCGGCGGACATTGTGCCAGGGTACCGGAAATTACAATGATGCTTGCAGAAGCTGTGCATAATGAATCAAAGGGACCTTTCAAGGATATTAAGTTTACAGAAAAAGAAATGTATGAATTGAGAATAGCTGCCTGGCTCCATGACTGCGGAAAAGTTACTACGCCGGAGTTTGTTGTGGATAAAAGTACTAAACTGGAAACTATTTATGATCGTGTCAACGAAGTGGAGACCAGATTCGGCGTGCTCAAGCGTGATGCCCTCATAAAAAATTTAAAAAATGAATTAAAAATAGAGCGAAATTCAGACTTCTCGGATGAGGAGAAGAAGGATAGGATAAAAATATTACAGGGCGATTATAGAAACAGTATTAAAAATCTTGATTCTGATCTGGAATTCATCCGGGAAGCAAATGTGGGCGGTGAATTCATGTCTGGCGAAAAACAGGATCGCATTAGAAATATCGCCGAGTATAAATGGAAACCCAATGGAAAAATGGTAAATTTTCTTTCCCAAAACGAAATTTATAACCTTTGTATTCCACGTGGAACCCTGACACCTGAAGAACGTCAAATCATCAATGATCATATTGTTATGACCATTAAAATGCTGGAGACACTGCCCTATCCCAAACATTTAAAAAACGTTCCTGAATTTGCCGGGGGTCACCACGAGAAATTGGATGGAACCGGTTATCCCAAGGGACTGGCCAAAAATGATATGTCCGTTCAGGCCCGAATTATGGCCATTGCTGATATTTTCGAAGCTTTAACAGCCAGTGACAGACCTTATAAAAAAGGTAAAACCTTAAGCCAGGCCATGCGTATCCTTGGTTTCATGAAAAATGATGCTCATATTGATGCAGAGTTATTTGAATTATTTGTGCAGAAAAAAATATATCTGCAGTATGCTGAGAAAAATCTTGATCCCAGCCAGATTGACGAAGTGAATATATAAGGCCGGAAAAATCTACCTGATCTGATTTACAGGAATAAGCGGTTGCTGTCTTTTAAATGGTAAATTCACTTTATAATTCATACATATTAAAAATGCTTGAAAAATTATGACTTTTGAAATCGCCTTTGTATTAGGTGTCATTCTATTGGCATTTATTTTATTTGTTACTGAAGTTTTCAGCCTGGACGTGACTGCTTTATTAATCCTGTGTCTGCTTTTTGCAGCGGGTTATCTTACTCCCGGAGAAGCAGTCTCCGGTTTTTCTAATCCGGCTGTAATAATAATTGCCTCCCTGTTCATTTTAAGCCGTGCTTTGCAAAATACCGGTATTTTAGAATACCTTGTGGTCCGGATCAATAAGCTGGCCAGTAAATCTAAATTTTTGGGGCTGGCGGCGTATTTGATTACGATTGCTTTTTCTTCTGCTTTAGTTAACAATACTGCCATAGTTGCGATTTTCATCCCGGTCACCATCCGCCTGGCTCACAACCATGGAATCAGCCCCTCCAAAGTATTAATTCCCTTAAGTTATGCTGCTATACTGGGCGGCACCTTAACTCTGATCGGCACTTCTACAAATTTACTGGTTAATTCCATTTATCTGGAAATGGGAGGATTGGAATCCCTAGGGATGTTTGAATTTTCGAGATTCGGAATATTTTCATTGAGCCTCGGTTTAGTTTATGTGCTTTGGCTGGCTCCAAAATTGCTGCCTTCCCGGACAATCACCTCCAGTCTGACAAAAAGTTATCATTTGGGCGGATATTTGACGGAGATGAAAATAAAACCAGATTCACCGCTCATTGGAAAAACCTGCCTGGAACGCAGGATAAACAAGAATTATGACGTAATGGTGCTTGATATTCAACGCAGCAAAGTACTTTTATCCGGAAATATCAGAAATACAATTCTTAAATCCGGAGATATTTTAATGGTAAAGGGCAGTCTGGATAATTTCCTGCGCATGAAGGAAGTAGAAAAAGTTTCCCTGCTTACAGATGAAAAATTAACCCAGATGGAATTGGAACACGACGATAATGTACTGGTAGAATGTATGCTTACGGATAAATCCAACATTGTGGGTAAAAGTTTAATGCAGACAAATTTTCGTCAACGCTTCGGCTCATTCGTTCTGGCTATTCGACGCGAAGGCGAAATTTTGAGAAAAAAAATTGCCCATGTTATTTTAAAAGCTTACGACACTTTATTAATTTATGGAACCCGGGCTCATATTTCAGAAATGGCTTCCAGCGGTGACTTTATTGTATTAAGTGAGCTCCAGGTCATTTTAAAAAAGCAGAAATTCTGGTGGCTGGCTATAATTGTTATCCCGATTGCAGTATTGGTTTCCGCCCTGGGAATTACATCCATTCTCAAGGTTGTAATGATTGGTATTGTGATCCTGTTCATATTTAAAGTTATCACTCCCAATGAGGCTTATCAATCCATCCACTGGCAGGTGATTGTTTTAATCGCAGCCCTCATCCCTCTGGGCATAGTTCTCCAGACCAGCGGTACGGCACAATGGATTGGGTTATCAATCGTTTCTCTTACAAAAATCGGCCCTGAGAATTGGCAGCCCCATATTTTGCTGGCTCTGATTTACCTGATAACCATGATTTTAACGGAAGTATCTTCCAATGCTGCTACAGCAATTATCATGACGCCTATAGCCATGGCAGTTACAGCCCAGATGGGTTTAGATTCCAGGCCTTTTATTTTTGCAATTTGCTTTGCTGCCTCAGCATCCTTTATTACACCGGTGGGCTATCAGACAAATCTAATGGTCTTTGGACCGGGAGGTTATAAATTTTCAGATTTTATAAAAGTTGGATATCCCCTGGCGCTTATATTATGGGTCTTGGCCATAATTTTAATTCCACGAATCTGGCCTTTTTAGTTAGGTTTAATTTCATAGCTGGACCTGAAGATGCTTGAATTTTTTCAGGAATATTTTGTAACTCCGGGACTTTATTACTATCAAAATCTATAAAAACATAACTTAAAGGAGTTAGCATGGAAAACAATAATTTAAATACTTTAACAGATGCCAATTGGGAAAGCGAAATTAAAAAACCGGGTTTGGTACTGGTAGATGTGTGGGCTCCCTGGTGCGGACCCTGCCGTGTGATTGGACCGATTATTGAGGAATTAGCCGGCGAATACGCCGGAAAAATAAACGTGGGCAAATTAAACGCTGATGAGAATAAAAAAGCTTCTCAATTGGGAGTAACCGGGATACCCACTATTCTGATAATGAGAGATGGAATTGAAATTGACCGCATTGTCGGTGCAGTTCCCAAAGCACATCTGGTTGAAAAATTGGAGTATTACCTCAATGCGGAAACAGCTGTAGCTTAATTGTCTCTTTCAGTTTCAGAAAATCAATTAATTGCAGCGTCTATTAAAGGAGACAGGCAGGCTTTATCTAATTTAGTGGAAATCCATTCTCCCAAAATATATAATCTGGCCTTGCGCATTATGAGAAATGCGGAAGATGCTGAGGATGTGCTTCAGGAAACATTTGTTATAATGATAAATAAATTGAAGTCGTTTTCCGGGAACTCCAGCTTGTATACCTGGCTTTACAGGATTGCAACCAATGTGGCTCTCGGTAATCTGCGTGAGAAAAAACGCGGCTCAGAAGTTTCTCTGAATGACGGAGAATTTGAAACTTTGAAAGGCAGTGAAATTGAATGGCCGGAACATTTAAAAGATGAAATTCTGAATGACGAATTCCATGAATGTTTAAAAAAAGCATTAAAGGAACTTCCTGAAAATTACCGAACTGTATTTGTATTAAGGGATTTGGAAGGATTGTCCACAAAAGAAGCGGCTGAAGTTTTGAAAATAAGCCAGGCCAACCTTAAAGTTAGATTAATGCGTGCCCGTCTATATCTCAGGGATCAATTGGCCTTTAACTTTAATTGTGTAGAAAGGTAACATTATGAATAAGCAAATACATGCCCATGGTGATATCGTTAAACAGATTCAGGAACAGCTCGGCCGGGACATTGACGCTGATATAATAGAATCCGTATCACAGCACATGCAGGAATGTCCTGATTGCAAAATATATATAGACAGTGTTCGTGAGACGGTCCAGCTTTATAAAGTTATAGAATCAGATCAGTCTATGCCTAAAGATGTCAGGGAAAGATTGTTTAAAACTTTGGAATTAAAAAAGGTTTAATATTAAGCCGCCATGCAATCAACCGATTTTCCAGCGGCTTTTAGACCCATAATCCTGGCCCGGAATTAGACTTTCTAAGGAAACGATTCATGCTTGCACCTGAGATGGAAATTGAAGATATAATTCAGCAATATCCATATTTGATGGGTCCTCTGGCAGATGCAGGGCTAATTTGTATGCGCTGCGGAGAAGCAGTTTGGGGAACTCTGGCAGAATTAGCTGAATCAAAAGGCCTTAAAAATTTAGATGAAATAATTATCAAATTGAATCGAGAACAAAAACGAGATAAAATATTTTGAAATTTTTAATTACTATAATCAGTTTTATTACCATGGGAGCCATTTTTGGGTGCAAACCGGAATTATCACACAAAAATATAAACCTTCCTCAGGCTATTATTTCCGTGGAAGAATTGAGATCCAGAATAAAGCAGGGCAATCCCATAATGCTGGATGTTCGTACACCGGCAGAATTTAACGGAGTACTGGGCCATGTGCCTGGAAGTTTTCAAATTCCTCTCCATGAATTGGAAAACAGACTGGATGAATTAGAACAGTATCGAAATGAAGAAATTATTGTGATCTGCCGTAGTGGGAATCGATCTCAAAAAGCAGCTGATATTCTTATTAATCATAATTTTAAAGCCCTAAACATGGCGGGGGGAATGCGAAAATGGAACACAGCTTCCTGATTAAAAAATTTAATCTATTATTTAAAAAGTATTTTCCGGGAATTGCTGCCGGTTGTCTCCTGGGATATGCATATTATTATTTTATTGGCTGCAGAACAGGAGCCTGCGCCATTACATCTGACCCTGTAAATACTGTAATTTATGGTGGTATAATGGGTTTAATCTGGGTCTGGCCCCAAAAAAAGTGAGAAAAAAATGGATTATGGATATCAGCGTTTAATTAATAAACCGTTTGAAAATGTAAATCAGGAAATCAGAGAATCTCTTCAGAAACAGGGATTTGGTGTTCTGACAGAAATAAGCGTGAATGATACATTGAAAAAGAAACTGGGTGTAGACTTTAGAAAATATCTGATATTAGGTGCCTGCAACCCGGCTTTTGCGTATGAAGCCTTAGAAGCTGAGCTGGAAATCGGACTTTTATTGCCCTGTAATGTTGTATTATGGGAAAATGAAAATGGTACAACAACTCTGTCAGCAATAGACGCACAGAAAATGCTGGGAGTTTCAGAAATGGCTGGATTAGAAGAAGTAGCAGAAAAAGTTAATAGTCTGTTGCGACAGGCTGTAGACGCAGTATGATTTTTTGATTAAGCATGCCCATGACAAATTACTTGTCTGAATGGAAATTAAACCTTTAGTCTGAGGAAAAATTTCAAAGAAATTGCTGCTACGAATGAGTTAAGGAATCTACCCGCTGACTTTCGTTGAAATAGTTTAAAGATTTTTTTATTGAGGAAAATATTATGCCGATGTACGATTATAGATGTAAAAACTGCGGACACAAATTTGAGGAACTTGTTTTTTCGTGCTGCGATGCAGATAAAGAAATTATATGTCCGGAATGTAACCATAAAAATGCGGAACGTTTACTTTCCGCCCCGGCGATTAGGACCGGCGGCAGTGATTCCGGAGGACATTCCTTTCCAGCCTGTAATCCAGGTTCGGGATTTTCCTGAGGTGTTTGAATAGCGGGTCGTGAACCCAGCAAATTTATCTGAATTATTAAATAGACCTATGGCCTTAAAGGTTTAAATTCGGCGCTTATAATTATGGACAACTCAGAAAATCC
>JAZFSI010000192.1:0-3130 GCA_036446075.1 Fidelibacterota bacterium | reverse complement strand
ACTTATGGGGATCAGATTAACTTTCAATCGGTCATCAAAGTAAAAAGATTAATTTCAATTATCAAGGACTAATTTAATACGCATTCAATGAAAAGCAGAAATTTTTTCCATTTCATCTACTTTTTTTTTATCAAAATAAGTTTATATTCAACTTTAAAATGAACTTATAAATGATAAAATACTATGGAAAGTAATCTTATAAAAATTGGGAATCTTTCAACTTTAAAAGATCGAGAACCTTCTCATGCTCTGATAAGCAATACAGATTTGGTAATCATTAAGCATGGAGCAGAAATTTCTATTTTATACGGCCGCTGCCGGCACCGGGGTGCCTTATTGGCCGATGGTTATGTACGGGGGAATAATTTGATCTGCGGTTTACATGATTGGGACTATCGGCTTGATACCGGAGTAAGCGAATATAATAATAATGAAACTCTCCATAAATTTACAGCAATAATCAAAAATGACGAAATATTTGTAGATGAAAATGAAATTCTCTTATTTGAAAAAGCCAATCCTCAGCCTTTTAAGCGCGGTTTATATCTGGGCGCTTACGCAGATACTCATCCGGAGGCTGCAGAACCATACACATTATATATAAAGGAATTAGGACAGAACGGCTTAAAAAATATAGGTCAGCACGGTTTTACCGCGGCTATGGGCGTGGACCGTAATCTTCTGCCGAAATGGGAAGATATTCAATTCCTGCCGGCTCAATTGGCCCGGAGGCCTCTGCCGGATGAAGAAGATGTATCTACAAAAGTAGTAATTGGACCCAGGGCAAAAAAACCACTGATTCTGGAAATTCCCCTGATTGTTTCTGATATGAGTTTTGGTGCCTTGTCCAAGGAAGCCAAAATTGCCCTTTCTAAAGGAGCAGAATTGGCCGGCACGGGTATTTGTTCCGGTGAAGGAGGCATGCTGCCGGAAGAACAGGCCGGCAATAATCGCTATTTTTACGAATTAGCTTCTGCCAAATTTGGTTTTTCATGGGAAAAAATAGAAAAAGTACAGGCCTTTCATTTTAAAGGCGGCCAGGGTGCCAAAACAGGAACCGGAGGTCACCTTCCCGGCCAAAAAGTTACGGAGGATATTGCCAGCGTTCGTAACCTCGAGCCAGGTCAGTCCGCAATTTCCCCGGCTGCGTTTAAAGATTTGAAATCAGTTCGGGATTTTAGAGATTTTGGCCAGCGGGTCCGGGATGTATCAGGGGGCATCCCGATTGGTTTTAAAATTGCCGCCAGTCATATTGAGGAAGATATTAAATTTGCACTGGATGCAGGAGCAGATTACATAATACTGGATGGCCGGGGCGGCGGAACCGGAGCGGCTCCAACCGTATTGCGGGATAATATTAACATCCCCACCATACCGGCTTTGGCTCGCGCCAGAAAATATCTGGATCAAACCGGCGCCGGGAATATCACTCTGATTGTTACCGGAGGATTAAGAATTGCAGATGATTTCGCCAAGGCTCTGATGCTGGGAGCCCAGGCCATTGCTGTTTCCAATTCAGCCCTTCAGGCAATCGGCTGCCTAGGCATGAGAGCCTGCCATACAAATAATTGCCCCGTGGGCATTGCCACTCAAAAAGAGCATCTGCGTTCGAGATTGAAAATCGATAATTCTGCACGTCAATTATACAACTTTTTTTCCGGTTCCAATGCTTTGATAAAAGTAGTAGCCCGGGCCTGCGGTTACAACGACATTGCTAAATTCAACCATAATGATCTTACTACTTTTAACTACGACATTCATCAAATGACCAGTATCAATTATTCCGGCCTTAAACCTAAGTAGCTCCAGTATGGAAACTAAAAAGCAGCTTTTTGACAGCATTATCATCGGGGGCGGCATCGGAGGTTCTGCCTCGGCTTTGAGATCAGGCCAGAACGGGCTGCGGTCCCTGTGGCTGCTGGGATCAAAAGCTACGAGGAAAAGAAGCCGCTCTCAATGGGTGAAAAATCTGGATAACATGGTTGGATTTCACGAGGATATAATTAAAGACCAGGTAATTGAAACCTTAAAACGTGCAGATCAATTGTCAGCGGCCGAACTTATAATTAATACTCATTACCATATCAACAACCGCCGCATAATCCAAAACACCATCAACAGAATTAAGGATGGTTTCCCGGCTATTGAGATTGTGGAAGAAGAAGCGATTTCATTGAAAAATAAGGAGGGAGACTTTACGGTAAAAACACAATCAGCTCAGTACCGGGCCAAAGCTGTTATTTTAGCCACGGGAGTTATGGATAATCAACCGGTTATTAAACAGGAAGATCGGTTAGGAGCCATGGTTGAAACCCTGCGCTGGATATATCCTTTCGCCAATCGGGAACAGGCTCTATATTGTATCCGCTGCGAAGGACATCTTACCCGTAATGAGCCGGTGGCCATTATTGGAAATACTAATTCCGGCGCGGAATTAGCAATGATCCTATACGAACGCTACAGGCATAATGTTTTCCTGCTGACCAATGGAGCTGAACCTGATTATTCAGAAGAATCCATTAAAATCATGAATGCCTATGCCGTCAAAATAATTAAATCTCCAATTATTGGCGTCCTGAGCGAAGGCTCAAAACAACTCAAAGGATTTCAATTCAAAGATCAAAACCAGATAGAAGTGAAGTTCGCTTTAATATCCTTAGGACTTTTCAGAGTATACAATGATCTGGCGCGTGAAGCGGGAGCACGCTTACTGGATGCAGGGCAAGCGGATGAAAAACGCCATATCCAGATCAATCATAAAGCTGAAACTTCAATACCCAACCTGTTCGTGGTCGGAGATGCTGCCAAAAGGAAAGACGAACCTGTTATGAAACAGGTCTACACCGCCCAGGAATATGCCGTGCGGGCCGTAGATGTGATTGATAACCGCCGACGCCTGAAGATGAGAAAACAGATTCTGCATTTATGAAACAGCGGCTGATTCGTTTTAGAAATAAAATCAGGGTACTTTTGGATTGGATTATCAATGGAATATTCGGCCGGGATATCAGCCAGTTCTAATTTGTGCAAGTTAACCTGCGGCAAATCCTCCCTTTTTATCCCTGATTCATCCAAGGCGACGAATAAAACCAGATTTGAGTGAACCTGAAATATTTCGAGATATCTTCGC
>JAZFSI010000191.1:0-3678 GCA_036446075.1 Fidelibacterota bacterium | reverse complement strand
GGCTTTTTTCTAGTAAATACATTACCCCATTCATACAAACGTAAATTTTCATTTCCATTTTTTATATTGTAGTCTACAGTTTTGATTAATCCTTCCAGAAGAGTGGTCCGCAGGCGAGTCATATCTTCAGTGAGAGGGTTCATAACCTTAACAGCGGGAATTTCTGTCAGTTCTACGGCAGATTTGGAGGTTAAAGAATTGTTTAAACACTGGCTGAAACCAAGCCCGTTCAGAGAATTCTGAATCTTTAAAAGATTACCCCGGGGATCCGGTCTTTCATTTTCCATTATTCCTGTATAATGAACTTTTGAAGGAACTTGGCTAAAGCCGTAAATACGCAAAACTTCTTCAATTAAATCCACTTCCCTTTTAAGATCCGGCCTGAAGGACGGTGCAGTACATGACCATTCTTCCGAACCGTTTTTTTTCAATTTAAGACCTAGATCAGTAAGTGTTTTTTCAATGAAACTATTGCTTATATCACAGCCCGACAAACGTTTAATTTTTGATTTTGTTAAAGTAATGGGGCTGGAAATAAGGGGCCGCGGATATTCATCAATAAGCCCCGGCACCCACTGTCCGCCTGTTATTTCTTCCAGGAGATCCAAAACTCTCCAAAATGCTGTTAATGTTCCTTCAGGGTCTGCACCCCGCTCAAATCTTTTGGATGCATCAGTGGAAAGTCCCAAAAATTTAGCTGCCCGTCTGATGGTGGGAGGATCGAAGTATGCGCTTTCTACTAAAACAGTTCTGGTCTTTGAATTAACAGCAGAATCAAGACCGCCCATAATGCCCGCCAGAGCTAGAGCCTTGGGACCATTAGTAATTAATAAATGGTTCTTTTTGGGTTTTCTCTCAAGATTGTCCAGTGTTATAATTGTTTCATCCTGTCGGGCCATGCGGATTTGAATTTTACCTGTACCAATTTTGTCAAAATCAAATATATGAGTTGGCTGGCCCATTTCCTGCATAACATAATTGGATATATCCACAATATTATTAATACTGCGCTGCCCTATCGATTCCAGTTTTTCAGCCAGCCAGGGCGGTGAAGGACCAACAGTAACATTTTTAACGATTCCGGCTGTATATCTTGGACATGCCAGCGTATCATCGATATGAATGGATATTAATTTCTGAGCCTCATTCTGGCCATATTTTCTTGGTTTTGTATTAACATTATGCAGAATTCGTCCAGTTTTAACCGATATGTCACGGGCTACTCCCAAATGCGAAAAACAATCGGAGCGATTGGGAGTTAAATCAAGATCAAGAATGTTCTGGTTCAGCTTTAAATATTTACTGAATAATAATCCAGTTTCAGCTGAAGGAGATAAAACCATAATGCCCCTCTGGTCTTCTGAAAGTCCCAGTTCTTTTTCAGAACAGATCATGCCCAGGCTGACCTCTCCCCGAATTTTCACTTTTCCAATTTTCATTCCTCCTGGAAGTTCGGTTCCAACCGGTGCAAAAACAATTTTTTGACCTTTTTCTACGTTGGGAGCTCCGCAGACAACAGGATAAATATTCTGACCGTCATTTATATCGCATATGCTAAGATTATCCGCATTAGGATGCCGCTTTTTTGATAAAACGATTCCTACAACTAAATCTTTTAAGGCAGAATTATTTGCAGTTTCTTCCACCTCCAATCCCTGCATTGTGAGCAAACTGCTCAATTGTTCCGGGGATTCTTCAATAGGCACAAATTCCTTCAGCCAGGGAATTGAGATCTGCATTAGAATTGCCCCAGAAAACGCATGTCACCCTGGTAAAAAAGTCGGATATCATCAATTCCATGCCTTAACATTGTAATGCGTTCAATACCCATTCCAAATGCGAATCCCTGCCATTTATCCGGATCATAATTAACAGATTTGAAAACTTCCGGATCAACCATTCCGCATCCCATAATTTCCATCCACTGCCCCCTTCTTTCGTTCCATATATCTACTTCCGCACTCGGTTCAGTGAAAGGGAAATAACTGGGCCTGAATCTGGTTTTAGTTTTTTCTCCGAATACTCGTCTGTTAAAATATTCCAGCGTTCCCTTTAAATCCGCAAAGGAGACGTTTTTATCAATAAATAATCCTTCTACCTGGGTGAATAAACAATAACTTTTATAACCAATGGCTTCATTGCGGTAAACTCTTCCGGGCATTATATATCGCAGCGGGGGCTCTTTCTCTTCCATTAAATGGATCTGTACGTTGGATGTGTGGGTTCTAAGTACGGTATCCGAATCAACAAAAAATGTATCCTGCATATCTCTGGCAGGGTGTTCCGGGGGAAAATTCAAGGCTGAAAAATTATGAAAATCATCATCGATTTCCGGACCGTAGGCCACAGAAAAACCTATGTCCATAAAGATATTTTTAATTTCGTCAAGAGTTTGCTGAACGGGATGTCTGTGCCCAACCGGAAAAAAATAGCCGGGCAGACTGTGATCAATAAATTCTTTAGAAACCGGTCCAATTATGGTTTTTTTAATAAGACTATCGAATCGGTCCTGTAACTCCTGTTTTAATTCATTTAGAATTTTACCGGTAAGAGGTTTTTCCGGCTCGGATATATTCTTTAATTGGGAAAAAAGCCGGGCGATTAAGCCCTTGCGTCCAAAATATTTTACACGAAGATTTTCAAGATCCTGATTTGATTGGGGAAAGGGATCAGAATCGGTTCGAAATGATTTTCGAACCGATTCAATTGATTCCTTTATTGTCATTAGTTTTTCACAGCTTTGACTAAATCGCCAAAGGCATTGGGATTATTCATGGCTAAATCAGCCAGAATATTTCTATCCAGTTCAATACCATTGGCCTTAAGACCAGCTATGAAAGTAGAGTAGGACAAGCCATGTTGCCTCGCAGCCGCATTAATTCGCACTATCCAGAGACGTCTGAATTGACGTTTTCTCTGTCGACGATCACGAAAGGCGTATAAACCTGCCTTTGTGACCGCATCTTTAGCGGACTTGAAATTGCGGCTCCGGGCACCATAGTAGCCCTTGGCCTGCTTTACGATTTTACGATGTCGTCTGTGCCGGGGCACAGAGCTATTCGCTCTTGGCATATTATGCTCCTATTTTGCAGAGATCATTCGCCGAACACGTTTTTCTTCAACAGAATCTACCAGACCTGTCTGGCGCATTTTTCGTTTTGCGCTTTTTGAACGACGGATGAGCATATGACTATGGTTTGCTTTATTGCGTTTTATTTTTCCTGTTCCTGTCAAGCTGAAGCGCTTGGCAGCACTACGCCTTGTTTTCTGCTTTGGCATTAACACTGCTCCTTATTTTGCAGTTAAAACGACCGACTGACGCCGGCCCTCTAATTCGTTTGTTTTTTCTATTTCTGATATATCCTCCAGCATTGCAATTACACGCTGAAGGACTGCTACCCCTAAATCTTTTCGAGCCAGTTCTCTGCCTCTGAACATCAGGGTGACTTTCAATTTGCATCCATCCAGCAGAAATTTTCTGCCAAGATTAACTTTAGTTTCTAAATCATGGTCATCGATGCGCGGTCTGACCCGAATTTCCTTTAATTTTACAACATGCTGTTTCTTTTTACTGGCCTGGGCTTTTTTCTTTTCTTCGTATTTCAACTTTCCAAAATTTAATATTTTAGCAACGGGAGGAGTTGATTTAGGAGCCACTTCTGCTAAATCTAGTTGTGC
>JAZFSI010000190.1:0-3637 GCA_036446075.1 Fidelibacterota bacterium | reverse complement strand
GCTTGGTTTCAGCCAGTGTTTAAATAATTCTTTAACCTCCAAATCTGCCGTTGAACTGACAGAAATTCCTGCTGTTAAGATTATGAACCCTCTCACTGAAGACATGACTCGCCTGCGGACCACTCTTCTGGAAGGATTAATCAAAACTGTTGACTACAATATAAAAAATGGAAATGAAAATTTACGTTTGTATGAATGGGGTAATGTATTTACTAGAAAAAAGCCCGGTCTGGCAGGAATCAGACAACAGGAATTAATCTCCGGCATTATACACGGGGAATTCCAATCCGGATCTATTCATAATGCTCATGCGGTCCAGGCAGACTTTTTTATATTAAAAGGATTAATGGAACACCTTTTTAACAGTTTAAAAATTAAAGGACTCACAATAGTCTCAAATAATGACCCAAATTCATTTTATTCGTCGACGTATTCATTTTATGTAGATCATAAATTATTTGGAACATGCGGGAAATTATCCGGTTCTTTTATCAATAATCTGGATTTTGAATCCGGTCCGCTGTTTGCATTTGAATTATTTCTGGATCTGTTGTTTAATGAAATGGAAGTTAGTCCCCGGTTTACGGCTCCCAACTTATTTCCAAAAATTGAACGAGATCTTAATTTTGTTGTGGACGATACTTTGGAAACAGGTAAAATTGTTGAATTGATCAGAAAAAACGGAAGAAATATTTTAATCGACGTAAAAGCTGTGAATATATTCAAAAAAGATGAATTGGGAACCGGGAAAAAAAGTATTACTTTTAATCTAGTATTTCAAAGTGATTCTAAAACACTTGAAGATAAAGACGTAAGTCCCGTAATTAGTGAAATTGTACGCCTTGCGACCAAACAATTACAAGCTAAATTACGGTAATATTTCAGAAGGAAAGATATGGAAGATAGCGGAAATTTAGTACGGGTATCCATTTATGGTCAAGAATACACGGTGAAAGCACCGGCAGATGCCACCTATATTAAAAGTATTGCAGAATATGTCGACATGAAAATGCGGGAAGTTCAGGAGGAATTAATTACACCTCAGGTTCCAGCCAAGATTGCTATTCTGGCTGCCATGAATATATCCGATGATTATTTTGTTGAAAAACGTAAAAATGAATCCATTACCGACAGCGTTGAGCAGAAAGTATCATCTATTATTGAACTTGTAGACGAAGCTTTACAGCAATAATACTACTTTTTACCGGGATCCATTAATGGAAACAAAGATTCTCTCGGGCAAAACTGCCAGTGACAGTGTTTATAAATCCCTAAAGCCCAGAATATCCATACTTAAAAATAAGGATATTACTCCTGGTCTGGCTGTCATTTTGGTTGGAAACGATATACCGTCCAAGCTGTACGTAACCGGCAAAACAAAAAAATTCCAAACATTAGGTTTATATTCACAGACTTTTAATTTTTCCGGTGATGCCAGCCAGGAAAGTATCCTGGAAAAAATATCCGAATTAAACCGGAATTCTGATTTTCATGGAATTTTAGTTCAATTACCTCTGCCTCCTCAAATAAACCCAGAAACAGTATTGGAAAGTATTAACCCGCTTAAAGACGTGGATGGGTTCCATCCCTGGAATTTGGGCAAATTATGCACCGGTAATCCACAATTTATCCCGTGTACGCCCAAAGGCGTCATGAGGATCATGGAATTTTACAACATAGACCCGGCCGGCAAACACGTGGTGGTGGTAGGGCGCAGTAATATTGTGGGCAGACCACTATCCATATTGATGAGTTTGAAATCCAGTTCTGCGAACAGTACAGTAACTTTATGTCATTCCGGTACTAAAAATATTTCAATTTTTACCTTGAGCGCAGATATAATTGTGTTGGCCTTGGGAAAGCCTGAATTTTTAAGGGGAGATCAGATAAAAAAAGGCGCTGTTGTTCTCGATGTTGGTATTAACAGAGTATCCGATAATTCTGAAAAGGGCTATTATATAACTGGTGATGCACACATGGAAAGCCTTTTGGGTCAGGCCTCTGCAGTGACTCCTGTACCATTTGGTCTGGGACCAATGACAATTGCCATGCTTGTTGAAAATACAATTGAAGCCGCCGAAAATTACATTGAGAAGAGCAGGGATTGACTCATCAATAATTTATTATTCACTGTAGCAGCAATTACTGGTATTATTAAATGGAAATCAGAGAATATCTCAAAATAGATGAACGAGATGTTCTTATTCTTTGGGAAAAATGCGGATTGATAGTTCCCTGGAATAATGCTCTGCTGGACATAAAAAGAAAATTAAACGTAAATAGGGAATTGTTCCTGGTGGGAGTAGGGGAAGGAAAAGTGATTGCTACTGCCATGGGTGGATACGATGGTCACCGGGGCTGGATTAACTATCTTGCAGTGCATCCCGATCTGCGCCGCTATGGATTTGGCAGGGAGATAATGGAAGCAGTGGAACATCTCCTAAAAAAAATGGGCTGTCCAAAAATAAATCTGCAGGTCAGGGCCTCCAATAAAGATGTTATATCATTTTACCAGTCTCTGGATTATAAGGATGACAATGTTATCAGTTTGGGTAAAAGACTAATTGTAGACCTAAAGGATTAGTCCTCATTTCAATAATTAATACAAGGACAAAATAATGAAAAAAGAAAAAGTCTGGTATGAAGAATTTAAAATAGAAGGTGAAAAGCTGCTCAGTAAAAGCAAGGAACTCATCCATGAAGGCAATATACGCCGTTTAATTATTAAAAATGAAAAAGGTAATACTCTTTTAGAGGTACCCTTGACCATAGGCGTCGTTGGGGCAGTATTTATACCCTCGCTGGCGGCTATCAGCGCCATTGCCGTTCTTGTAACCCATTGCACAATCGTAGTTGAACGGGTTGGGGATGAAAAGGAAAGGCGGAAATAGGAACCGAATTATAAACTTTAAAAGGGTGGAAGTGCGGTAACAAGTACGCCCGGCAGGATTCGAACCTGCGGCCTCTTGCTCCGGAGGCAAGCGCTCTATCCAGCTGAGCTACGGGCGCAAATGCGGACGGGAATTTAATAAAATTACGCTCCTTAATCTGAGAGAAATCTATTATTTATATTTAAAGGCTGCCTGTAAGAATTATCAGTCATATTATTTAAACTTTTATGGGGGTAACTTATTTGAGGCACAGGGATGGTCAGGCCCATTCTGATCCACCCATAATATTTCAGCACCAAAAGCCAGAAGGAAAATAATTACAGGGATGCAGAAAATGATCACCGAACAGCAGTTTATAGCAATAATTCTGAAGAATAAGGCCCTGTCAGCGGTGGCAGAAAAAGCTGCTCGGTTAGAATTAAATAACTGGTATGTGGGAGCCGGTGTTTTATGCCAGACTTATTGGAATTATGTCCACGGATTTCCCCTGCAGACTCATATCAGGGATATTGATCTGGTGTACTTTGAAGACGCTGATTTATCCTGGGAAAAGGAAAATGAATATATACAGAAGGCCCAGCAGGTTTTTAAGACTCTCAGCCTTAAAATAGACTTGAAGAATCAGGCGCGGGTGCATTTATGGTATGCTGAAAAATTCGGTTATGAAATAAAGCCCTATGATTCCATAAAATCAGCCATTGATACCTGGCCCACCACAGCTACGGCCATGGGCCTGACTAAAACCG
>JAZFSI010000189.1:0-10985 GCA_036446075.1 Fidelibacterota bacterium | reverse complement strand
GTATTTTTTTTGAATCATAAGCAGAACATTTTCCAGAACCTCAAATTTTTCACTATTAAAGGATAAGTCCCGGGCGCCATTTTCCTGAGAACGATCAAGATTGACAAAAATTGTACCACGCACTAATCGCTTAGTAATTATTTCTCTGATTTTTTTTTCGTCTTCAGGAGATAATTCAAGCCCCCGCAGTTTAATATCCAAAAATCTCCCATTAACAGCCTTAATCAGAGCCGTAAATTTTACGGTGGAATTATTGGTAGAACCATTTCCAAATCCGGTCATGCTTAAAATCATAAATATATAGTCATATTTTAGCCTGGAAATTTATCTCCATTTTATCCATTTGAACAAGTTCTTAAAGGCTGCATAATAATAAATTAAATTAATCTAAACTGTCTATTAACTTCTTCAGCCAGTCTGGGCTTACTGCGAATGATATATAATGGCTGCCCCCCAGACCGGAACCGGAAGGTTCTGACTGAAAGGCATAATCAAGACCGTAATTATCCCAGATTAATCCTAAACCGCCCGTGGCTGATCCCTGTCGATTCCGGCCTAATCTCAAGGCGATTTTATCTTTGTAACTAATATTCAGACCCAATCTTAATGTGATTCCCATCTCCACCAGATCAAAATCTTCATCAGGATGCAATCCAAAAGGGTTGATTTCGAAACTTCCCAGATATTTAATGGATACGGGAATAGATTTAAGATTAACAATTTGGGATAATCCTGCATAAACTTCCGGTTTTTCCCTTTCAATTGTACCGTTATCCCAAATTAGCCATGATGTCGTAATATCCTTAAATGTAATACCAATCCGACCTCCGCTCCAGGGGATCAGCATAAATCCTAGATCCATTCCAATTCCTAAACCCTGATTATGACCAATATTATGAGAAAATCCTTTTACACCCAGACCAATTATCCACTTTTGCATCTGAATTGCAGAACTAATATGCAAACCCCATTGATTCTGACTGAAAAATTCTATTCTGGTCTGGTCAAGTCTCTCTCCCTCATCCAATATTCCATTGTTTTCGCCCTCATCACCAGTTCCGGGTATTCCATCCAGTCCAAAATCAAATAGCATGTTTTTGGTATCCGGGATATGCCCTATGCCTTCATAAAGAAAAATAATGTTTAGGGGACGAAAGCGGGGCTTAATTGTAAAACCCAATAAATCACTGTTAATCATTCCGCCCAGGCGGCTCTGGTGGGCATAAGTTAAGCTATGTTCTCCAACAATAATACTGGCGGCAGGATTGTAAAGAGGAGCAACTGCTGTTCCAACTTGTGCCGGCTGAAATCCGCCCAGAGCTATTGATTTGGCATCGCCCACATTTCTGAATAGTTGCCAGCCATAGCTCACCCAGTAACTTTCTCCGGAAAGTAAAGAAACCAGAAGAACCAGACTGCAGCAATATTTACGAATAACCATAATGAATTTGAATATGACTTTTTTAAATTCCGTGTTTTTTCTTTAATTCGTCCAATTTAAAAAGTGCTTCTAAAGGAGTTATTTTATCAATCTCAACTTTTGCCAATTCCTGCTTCATTTCAGATTCCTGCTGTTCAAAAATAGATATCTGATTAAATTCTGCCTGTCCTTTAGATTCTTTTGTTTTTTCGTTTTGTAAATGATAATTGAGAATTTCTGCGGCCCGGTTAACAACTTTATTCGGAAGACCGGCCATTTTGGCTACGTGTATTCCATAACTTTTGTCTCCGGAACCTTTCATTATTTTACGTAAAAACACAATTTTATCACCGAATTCCTTTACAGCAATATGGTGATTTTCCAAACGTTCCAGCGTATTTTCCAAATCAGTAAGTTCATGATAATGCGTTGCGAAAATCGTGCGGGCAGAAATCTTAGGCTGATCGTGAAGATACTCAGTAATCGCCCAGGCTAAAGCCATTCCGTCATAAGTAGCTGTACCCCTGCCGATTTCGTCCAGCAGAATTAAGCTTTTAGCTGTAGCATTATTTAAGATATTGGCAGCTTCGTTCATTTCTACTAAAAAAGTACTTTCCCCGCCGGCCAGATTATCGCTGGCGCCCACTCGTGTGAACAGCTTGTCCACGATTCCGATTAAAGCTGACCGGGCCGGTACAAAAGATCCAATCTGCGCCATGAGTACAATCAGTCCCACTTGCCTTAAATATGTAGATTTACCGGCCATATTCGGACCAGTAATCAAATGAATCTGATTTATTCTCGTATCCATTTTTAAATCATTTGGAATAAATCTGTCGGTGGCGCTTAAAAGTTTTTCCACCACAGGATGACGGCCTGATTTAATTTCCAGAATTGGGTCTAAACTCAGTTCAGGTTTGCAATAGCGGTTTTCCAGGGCCAGCACAGAAAAAGTGGATAATAAATCAATTTTGCTTACTAGAGCGGCAGATTTTTGAAGAACCAGGGAATATTTTACGATTTCCAGACAGACTTCATTAAATATTCTGGTTTCAATTATTTCTATTTTTTCATCAGCTGAAAGAATTTTTTCCTCGTATTCTTTTAAATCCGGAGTAATAAATCTCTCAGTATTTACCAGGGTCTGTTTAAGAATATAATCCTGCGGTACTTTTTCGCGGTGTGTTCTGGTTACTTCCAGATAATAACCAAATACCCGGTTATACCCGATTTTTAAAGAAGGAATTCCTGTCCTTTCCCGTTCAGAAGCCTGCAGTTTTACTATCCATTGCTTGCCTCCGCTGGAGAGTTCTCTTAATTCGTCCAATTCACCGTCAATACCCGCTTTAATCACGGCACCTTTTTTGATTTGGAGGGGCACATGTTCATTTAGTGTATTTCTTAGAAATTGGGTCAGGCCATTTAAGTCGGGAAATCTTGAGGCAAGTTTGCTTAAATATACTGAATCATTTTTTTCAAGAATTTCTCTGATAAAAGGAATCCTGATTAAACTGATCTGCATATTAATTACGTCCCTGGGTGTCGCCTTACCCCTGCTGATTTTTCCTAATATTCGTTCAACATCGATCCAGTTATTCAGTTCTTTCCTGATTCCATTAAGAGCTCGTTTTTGTTTTAAAAATTCCGAAACAAGATTCAGTCTATTATTGAGCCGTTTTAAATCTACCAGGGGTCGGTTCAGCCAGGATTTCAATAATCGTCCTCCCCCGGAAGTCAGGGTTTTGTCCAAAACACTTAATAATGTGCCGTGAGTCCCTTGTGTACCTAAAGATTTGAATATTTCAAGATTGCGTACGGTAAAACCATCCAGCCCCATAATATTTTCCTGCTGAATTGGTTTTAAGGCGGTAATATGACTTATGGATCCGTTTAAATTTTCTGTAATATGCTGAAAGACTGCACCCGCAGCTGCAATTCCCAAAGTAAAATCTTCACATCCAAAACCTTTCAGAGAATTTGTTTTAAAATGTTTTGTCAGCAGATTGTAACCCTGGTCAAAATTGAAAAACCATTCTTCAATTTTGAAAACGAAGGGATTTAATTCCCTGTACCATGCGGCTGTGGAATAAACAATCGATTCCCCCAGCAAAATTTCTCTCGGAGAAAATTTTCTCAATGCTTCCGAAATTTTTTCTTTGGAACATTCACCAACATAAAATTCTCCCGTAGATTGATCGAAAATTGCATATCCGGCCCTTTCCTTATGGGTCAGAAGCGCGGCCAGGAATTGATTGGCCTTTTGATCCAGCGCCTGTTCGGATGTAATTGTGCCCGGAGTTATTACTTCAACAACTTCTCTTTTAACAATGCCTTTGGTTTGTTTCGGGTCCTCTACCTGTTCGCAAATGGCCACTTTATGCCCGGCCATTACAAGTTTATACAAATAATTATCCAGGGCATGATAGGGAAATCCGGCCAGAGGAACGTCTGCGGCAGCTCCATTCGATCTTTTTGTAAGTACTATCCCCAAAACTTTAGAGGTTATTTTGGCATCTTCATTGAAAGTTTCATAAAAATCTCCCATGCGGAAAAGAACCAATGTTTCCGGATATTTATTTTTTATATCCAGAAATTGACGCATTATGGGCGTGCCTGTTAAATTTTTCGTCAAACCAGTTCAGATCCTTTCCGGCGTAAGTCTCCCGAGCGGTAAGTAAATTTCATACGGTCGCAAAATTCAAGCAGGGGAATTGCATTTTTTCGTGTTGTACCTGTAATTTTTTTAAGATCACTAACTTTCATCTCCGTATTGTTCTCAAAAAATAATTGGAGGTCATGTTTTAAATTATTTAAATAGGAAGAATCAATCCAAAGATCCTGCGTTATTTCACCAACTTCGCTGCCGGCCTTCAAATAATGAAGAATTTGAAGAACGCTTTTTACATCTCTGTCCAGAGCAGCCGCGATGTGACTTGCAGAAGGAAAATCAAAACCGCTAAGCTTCAGTGCATTTTTAATCAAATTTGAAAGAGCCTGGTCTGCCTTGGATAGATTACCCTTATGACTGATTAAGGCAAACCCATTTGAAATTTTTTGAATTATTTTATTTTCCTGGGCTTTTTTCAGGACGAAGGTCAGCCAATCTGCCGTAAAGTCCGTACTTTGCAGAATAGGGTCAAAACTTAATGATTTCTGATATGGTTTATTTTTATGAAAAATACTCAAGATATGCTGAAGTTTGATTATGGATTTCTCCAGAATTATTTTTGAAAATACCATATTGTCCCGTTCATCGAGCGGAATCAGATCCATGGTCTGCTTTATCCAGCCCTGCGATTGTCCCAGGTGTTTGGCCCAGAGAAGAGAAGATTTTGGTCTACCGGCAAATAAATCTACAAATTGATCAAATCGTTTGACAGGATCTATCTTAAGGGCAGCTGTCCACTTAAGTAAGGCCTTTTTCTTAAGATCCGGGCGGGGGTCAAGGACCAGGCCTCCTCCCATAGTTTCCATGGGGGAAAAACTTCGCAAAATGAAACGATCATTGAAGGCTGTCGAAATGGGTTCCGAAAAATCAAGAATAACATTTCCGCTTTCTCCGGATTTCAAAACTTCATTGGCAGGGATTCTTACCTGCGCCATAACTTCTGCAGTGGTCAGATGGACGTGAATCCTCTGACGGTTTTTAAGTTTCCATCTGCTGGCCTTAATGAGAGATACATGAGCAATCAGTCTCTGAGTACCCTGCATCCATCCCGGAGAACATATTTCCGCACCGCGCCAAAGTGTTTTTTTGTCTGTTCCGGAAAAATTTAAAGCTGCTCTTGAGCCCATGACAACTTTATCAATTTCTTTCCCATGGCTTTGCATTCCGCGAACTTTTATCTTAATATTTCCAGGAACTATCTCCAGGACAGACCCAATTTCTGCTGTTCCGGAAAGCACGGTCCCGGTTACAACAGCGCCAAAACCTTTTTTGTTAAATACTCTATCTACAGGTAAACGGAAAAATTCCCGATTTTCCCCAAGACGAATCAAAGCTGCAGTTTTTATTAAAGTTGTTCGTAATTCTTCAATACCGCTTAAGGGATTAATTGAGGTACGCAGAATGGGGGCTCTTTCAAGGAAAGTTCCTTTTACCATGTCCTGTATGTCAAGTTCTACCAATTCCAGCCAGTCCGGATCTTTCACCAGATCAGTTTTCGTAAGCACAATTATCCCTTTTTGAATTTTCAGCAAGGAAAGTATATGCAGGTGTTCCCTGGTCTGGGGCATAATTCCGTCGTCACCGGCGATTACAAAAAGTGCAATCTGAATAGTTGATACGCCCGCAACCATATTACGAATAAATTTTTCGTGGCCGGGTACATCAATAATGGTAATATTTTCATTCAAAAAAGCAAAACCCAGGTCAATGGTCAGTCCGCGAGCTTTTTCTTCTGCAAGCCGGTCGGTATCCGTACCGGTCAGGGCTTTTACCAGAGCTGTTTTTCCGTGATCAATGTGACCGGCCGTTCCAATTACAACCTGGGACATTGCTTAAATATCGTTTATGGCAGAACTCAATTTCTTGAGCTGTTCGGGTAATATTGCTTTCATATCGATATAAAAACAATTTTCTTTTATATATCCTGCAACAGGAATTATTCCGGTGCGCATTGTCCGCGCCAGCTTATCTGCAGAATAATTATTCGGATTAAATTTCAAGGCTGCACTTTTAAGTTCAACCTCAGGTAAGGATCCGCTGCCGGCCTCAACTACAGTTTCAATAATCTCAAGACTGAATTCCTGTATTTTTTTAGAGTTTATGCCCTGCATGACAATCCCGGCATTATCAATCAATTCCCTGGGTGTACGGGTAAGCAGATTAAGGGTTGAATTTTCTTCGGAAGGACCATCATTTTGAAAAGTTTTTAAGGTTGATTCCAATAGGGCAATAGTCCATTTATCACAGCGTAAAGCACGATAAAGAGCATTCTTAAATATTTTATTAATCCACTGTTTTTTTCCTACCAGGATTCCGCTTTGAGGTCCTCCAAGAAGTTTATCACCGGAAAAAGTTACAATATCAACTCCTGTTTTTACAATTTCTGAGACTAAAATTTCCCGGGGTAATCCCTGGGCGGATAAATTTGCCATGGCACCGCTCCCCAAATCTGCAATTACGGGAATACCAAGAGCCTGCCCCAATTCCACCAGTTCAGAAAGTTCCACAGCGTGGGTAAATCCTTTTACCACATAATTGCTGGTATGCACCCATAAAAAACAGGCAGTGTGTTTTGAAACAGCCTTTTCATAATCAATTAAATGGGTACGGTTCGTTGTGCCTACTTCTTTCAAAATACAACCGCTTTTTTTGATTATATCGGGAATTCTGAATGATCCCCCTATTTCTACCTGCTGTCCTCTGGATATTATTACTTCTTTACCTTCCGCCGCAGTATTAAGAGAAATGAGAACAGCGCCGGCATTGTTGTTGACTACCAGGCTTTTTTCCGCACCGGTCAAGGCACATAATAAATCATTTATGTGATCTAATCGATCTCCCCTCTCACCGGTCTTAAGATTATATTCAATATTTACGTAACCTGACAGCTGTTTACCGGCCGCAGCTGCTAAAACCGGATCAATGGGAGCACGCCCCAGACCAGTATGCAGTACTATACCCGTTCCATTAATAACTGATTTTAAAGAATAATTATTAAATTGTAGAACATGCTCAATAACAGCTTTTTTAATCCCTCTCCTTTTGGAACTTAATTTACCTTCTTTAGCTCTGCTGCGATAGTGTTCGAGTTGGGATTTAATAATATATGTTATATATTTATTATTTAACCCTTTAGAATCTTTTATATCATGTAATACTTCAGATACAGAAGGAATTTCTTTGAGGTATTTATTCTCCATACCGGCGAGAAAATAATTCCATTAAAAAGCAGTCACAAGCTTAAAGACTCAGGCCAGTCTTTTTACTTTATAAGCAGAAAAAAGAGCAGGAACTAATATTAATCCCAGGGCCGGGAATACAAATGATACACCATAATTCTGGGCGATAATACCGCAAAATCCGGCTGCCAGTGAGCCCACGCCAAAGCTGAGAAAAAAACTGATTCCATATCCCAGTCCCCTTCTATTTTTGTTTGTAAATTGTGCAATTAAAGTATTTCCAATAGGTTGACCGGTAAAAAAGACAACACCCATCAGAATACTAACCACAACCAAGTTAATATTCACGGTGAATCCCATCAACAGAAGAATTGGAATATTGGCCCCCACCAGGATTACCAATAAATCTGCGGATTTGAATTTTGTACCTAATTTACCGCCGATGATTTGGCCAACTATTCCAGCCAGAAAAACAAGTGTCGGAAATATACCGGCTTTCATGGCGGGCGACAGGTGGGGTAAAAAATGTCCTGTATTCAAAGCAAAATGAGTCGGCATAAACGTTGAAAACCCAAAATAAACCAGTCCCAGAATTATATTAGTCAAATATAAATAAATTAAGGCCTGTTTATTTGTAATTCTTTCGGGCTGCGGTGATTTCTTTTTATTTAAGTTCTCAGACCTGACTGAAACAGGGATAATTAATGTCGATAAGAGGGCTAAAATTAGATTGGAAAGACATAAAAATGCGTACGCGGCGCGCCATGATATTAATACAGCCAGGGTTGTAGCCAGGATCGGCCCCAATGCAGACCCGATTGAACCGAAGATGCCATGGACCGCCATGCCTTTGGTCATAGAATCAACACGGTTCGAAATAAGAGTCAACCCTGCCGGGTGGTAAATACTGCAAAATAGGCCCATAACCGCCAGACCAGCCACGATAGTGTAAAAATTAGTGGATAGGGCTAATAAACCGGCTCCTGCGGCAGATCCAAATTGATAAAGCAGTAAAAGGTTTTTGCCCCCAATTTTATTTTCGGCCCAACCGGAAGGAATTGCTCCAATACCAAACATGAATGCGCTCAATGCGGCAACATATCCTAATGTATCTAAACCCACGGAAAATTCTGCACGTATGACAGGAATCAGGCTTGGAAAAGCCAGCATTAAAGCATGTACGGAAAGATGACTGCCGCCGGTTATACTTAATATAATTTTTTCCGAGCGTTTCATAAACTAAAAACCCTCCATATCACCGGACAGGCAGGGTTTTAAGAGCTTTTTAAATTATCGTTTTTCAGCAATACGGGTTGCTTTACCCGATAATTTACGCAAATAATTTAATTTAGCCCGGCGGACTTTACCGCGGCGAATAACTTTAATTTTGCTGACCATTGGAGAATGCAGCGGAAAAATGCGTTCTACTCCGATTCCATTTGATATTTTCCTGACTGTGAATGTAGCGGATATATCACTTCCTTTGCGCCCTATCACAACACCTTCAAATAACTGAGTCCTCTCTTTTCCACCTTCGACCACACGAACATCAACTGCAATAGTATCTCCTGAATTAAATTCAGGAATATTTGTTTTTAATTGATCTTCAATTACTGTTTTTATTCTATTCATGACTTTGTTTCTCCGAAATATCGGTTCCTTCTAAATAATTTTTCCAAAGATCCGGTCTGCGGTTCTCGGTCCGTTCCCGGCGCTTTTTGTTTCTCCACTCTTCAATTTTTTTATGATGGCCTGTCAGCAGAATGTCCGGAACGGGACGATTCTCAATCTCGCGCGGCTGTGTGTAATGCGGACCATCCAGTAATTCCACGGCAAAGGAGTCTGTCATGGCAGATTCATAGCTGTTCAAAACACCAGGAATTAATCTTACTATACTATCCAATAATATGAGTCCCGGAATTTCTCCGCCGGAAAGCACGAAATCACCAATTGAATATTCATGAGTAACATATTTTTCAATAACCCTTTCATCGATACCTTTGTAATGTCCGCACAGGAAAATTAGTTTTTTTACAGCGCTGTTTTCCATGGCAAAATCATGCTTCCAGGGGCGGCCTTGAGGTGATGGATAAATTATCCTCAAATCTTCGTGTCCCCCTACCTTTTCAATAGCCGTATCCAGGGCTTTAAACAGGGGTCCGGCCATCATTATCATACCCTTGCCTCCGCCAAAGGGCGAATCGTCTATCTGACGGTGGCTGCCTTTGCCGAAATCCCTTAAATTTATGAGTTGAAAATCTAGAACTCCCCTTTCAATTGCCTGTCGGAGCATGCTATTTTGGACCACAGCTTCAACCAGCTCGGGAACCGGTGTTACCATGGCAATCTTCAATCTAAAAGACCATCCATAGGTTCAATAGTTACAACTCCTTCTTTCACACCGATGTGAGTAATTATTTCGGGTACAACAGGGATTAATACTTCCTTTTTACCATTTTCAATTACATAAACATCGTTGGTGGGCAGACTCAGCATATCTACCAATTCGCCAACATAGTCCCCATTGCTGGTAACTACAGCAGCACCCAGAAGATCTGGAGAAATTAAATTAATGGGATCATTGTCAGAAACAACTGCAAACAATGTTTGGCCGATAATAGTTTCGGCCTCTTCTCTTGACCCAATTCCTTCAAACAAAAACCTTTTAGATTTACCTAATCCTGTTGTTTTCATTAATTTAACAGTTTGAGCTAAATCTTCGGAAAATCCAAGAGATAAATCTTTATCCTGAATATAATCATCGAAATGACGCACCAGGGGGCGAACCCTTACATCTCCACTGAATCCGGAAGGTTTGGTAATCTTGGCTATGGCAAAAAGTTTAAGCACTAGTCGTCTATGATATCAAGGCGAGCGCGTTTTCCGCCCTCTTTGGCATTAATAGCAAAAACCAGGGTTCTAATCGCAGAAATGTTTCTTCCGTGTTTTCCGATGACTTTACCGAAATCACCCTCGCCCACAGATAATTCATAGATTATTCTTTGCTCTGTTTCTACTGCATTAATAACAACTTCATCCGGTTTATCAACTAGCTGCTTTACTATAGTTTCAATGAATTCCTTCATACCATTTTACTCCTTTTTCGACAAGGGGCTTATGCTTTTTCCGGGTCGTCCTCAGGCTTTGCCTGCTGGCCGGTTTCAGCTTTTTTATCAACTTTTTCCGTTTCGGATTTTAAACTTTTTTCCGGGATTTCCTTTTTTTCTTGAGAGCTTTTTGAGTCGTCCTTCTTTTTAGGTTCTGCTTTTACCGATTTTTTTTCAGCTTTAGTCTTTTGATCCGATTCAAGTGTAATTTTCGTTTCGGTCTGTTTCTGATCAGCGGTTTTGGGTTCTTCCACTTTTTCCTCAGCAGATTCAACTTTTACTTCCGCTTCCACAGCCTCAGGTTCTTCCACTTTTTCATCGGCAGTTTCATCTTTTGTTTCCGCTTCCACAGCCTCAGGTTCTTCTACTTTTTCCTCAGCAGATTCAACTTTTATTTCCGCTTCCTCAGCCTCAGGTTCTTCTACTTTTTCCTCAGCAGTTTCATCTTTTGCTTTCGCTGCCGTCTCTTTCTTTTCTTCAGCTGTTTTTCCAGTTTCAGCTTCAGGTTTGACCTGTTCTTCTGGTTTTTCGGAAGCTTCAGCAATTTCCTCTGCTGTTTTTGCTTTGGTTTCGGCCTCTTTTACTTCCGGACTGGTTAAAGGTTCTTCCGT
>JAZFSI010000188.1:0-2321 GCA_036446075.1 Fidelibacterota bacterium | reverse complement strand
GGTGAAATCAGACTCTTGGTTTCAGAGGACTATCGCAGAAAAAGTCTGGGAATGTTATTAGCACGTGAATTGTATCTATTGGCGATTAGTAACAAAGTTGAAGAAATAATTGTAAAAATTATGAAACCGCAAGCGGCCGCAATTAACATTTTCAAGAGAATGGGTTTTAAGCAGGAAGCGGTGTTGCCGGATTACGTTAAAGATTTAGGAGGCACAAAGCGGGACCTTATCATAATGCGCTGCGATGTAAATGAAATGTGGAAAGAACTTGAAGAATATTATGAAGATTCTGATTGGCAAAGGACACGTTAGATTTAAATTAGGCTGCCCATAAATATTTTTATGGGAAATTCGAAACACCGCTTATATCAATCGCTTAGCAGAAAATTGGCAGATATAAGGCGAAAATCCTCCCTCGCAAAAAAAATGATTTAACCCATTGCAGGTCAGGCAAACCAGTCAAATAGATGGAGAGGAAATCATTTATTAAATCTTCCAAATAAATAGTTATACAACCAGGCAATAATTGCTTCGGATGTTTTTTTATTAATGTTAAATTTAGTATTATTAACGGAAAAAATGAATGCATGAAAATCGAATCTAATAAAGCATTGATAACCATGGTTCAGTTAAAATTTTTGTCTGCCGGAGCTATATTTCTTTTTTTATATTTCCTGTTACCACCCCCAATCCAAGGCCAAAAGAAGGCACCCATAATGACAGAAATTCAAGGGCACACCCTTTATACAATCCTTGAACCTGGAGATATTCCGGCCATTTTCGACCCCGAATTCATTCCCGTTTCCGAAGCAGGTGGATTTTACTATGATCAGGAACCGCTCATGGTTGTTGTGGACGGAAACGAAGCAAAAGCTTACAGCACCTGGCATCTGGACCGGCATGAGGTTGTGAATGACGATATCGGGGGAACTTTAATCGCGGCCACCTGGTGACCCCTCTGTTATACCGGCATCGTGTATGCCGCTTCAATAAATAACGTTAATTATACTTTCGAGGCATCCGGCTCGCTGTGGCAGGACGCCCTGGTAATGCGGGACAGACAGACCGGATCTCTCTGGTCCCAGGTATCCGGAATATGCATTTTAGGCCCCACGAAGGGTACTGCCTTAATTCAATATCCTGCTTTTTTTACCACTTTTCAAGAATATAAAAAGCAGTATCCTTCGGGCCTGGTTTTAAAAAAGCCGAACAAAGGAATGCCAGGGTCAAATTATGATACATATTTTGCTGATAAAACCAGGCTGGGGATATTTGGCCGAATAGACAATTTTTCTCGCCTGGGCGCAAAGGAAAAAATATTTGGTCTTAGGCTGAAAAGCGGTGAAGTGGCTGTCTCGAAGTTATATCTTTTCCGAAACCAGTACCGGATCATAAATGCGGAAATGGACAGGATACTAATAGATTACAACCCAAAAACAGAAACCGTGACTGCTTATTATCTGCCGCAATCAGGGACGGAACAAAACTTTGAATTTCAAGTTACGGATAGTTCAATCTCTCTGGGCGGCAAGGATATTGTATGGAATCTGTCTAAAGGACAGGTTATTTCAGGTGAGGGCCGGGCACTGGAACCGGTTCCGGTCATTACCGCTTTCTGGTTCGCCTGGATTTCCTTTTTCCCCCAGACAAAATTGATTAATTAATCCCTTTTTTAATGCTCAGATTAAATCGTTTTCCGACCTTTCGCCATGTCAAGTTTTTCAGGAAAAATCCGTAGAATATCCATCGACCGCCCCTGAATTTGCATAAGATGGGCTAGTGGACAATTGTAATTTTCGATTTTTATGGGATATTTTACATCTTTGGAAGGTTATATTGTTTCAAGTGAAATATCAGTTAAAACATAGTTGTTCATTATAGAATGGACTCCCTGAATGAATTATGGGGTTTATTTAGACATCAGCCCCAATTTTAAAGGTCATAATTGATAAATACATCGAATACACTAAATTGAATTAATGAAAACTGTTAGGAGGACAGCATGGACAGTGAATTGGTCTTGATGATCCCGATCGTCGCGATTGTCATGGGGATCGGTATGGGGGCGTTTGTAGTTTATTTGGACCACCGACAGAAACAGCTGCAATACGAGGAGCGGGCGATGATGATAGAGAAGGGCATGACACCACCACCCGACCTCCCTGCGGAGGGAAAACTGGTTACACCCGAAGATTGTCTCCGTAGGGGGATAATAATGTCCTTTCTGGGAATCGGCTTTGGTATAGCAGCCCTTGTACTGGAAGGTACGAATGGCCCTCCAGCGTGGTTACTTGGTATCCCGGCAGCAATCGTGGGCTTGC